>NZ_JBSHNS010000517.1:0-4074 GCF_053601635.1 Pontimicrobium sp. MEBiC01747 | reverse complement strand
GTTTTACAGTGTTAAAAAAATATTTAGACGACAATTTTAACGGGACTACTACAAACCGTAATTTTTACAAATTAAGATATGCAGATTTATTGTTGATGTTAGCAGAAATAACCAACGAAATTAATGGGCCAACAACAGAAGCATACAATTACGTAAATGAAGTAATGACTAGAGCTAGAAACAAGGCAGATGGAACGCAAGCTGTTGAGCCAGCAGATTGGTCTGGTTTATCTCAAAATGATTTTAGAACACGTATTATGCGAGAGCGCCAATACGAACTTTTAGGAGAAAATCACATTTGGTTTGATACAAGACGTCGTGGATACCAGTATTTTTTAAATGAAGTAATTAACACACACAATAACTTCGGAAATCTAGGAAACAAGGATTATATATATCCAATCTCTGTAAAAAATATGCTGTTACCAATACCATTAACAGAAATTACTAATAACACAGAAATTTCTAACGCAGATCAAAACCCAGGATACTAATAATACATTAATAGCAATAAATGAATACCATTAAATTAGTCTCTAAATACATGACCGTAGTTATAATATTAATTACGGTTGTATTTTCATGCAAGGACGATAATAAGAAACCATCAAACGACAAAAACCCTACTTACCTTGATGCATCCGCTTCAATAAACGATAGAGTAGACGACCTAATGTCGCGTATGACATTAGAAGATAAAATCTATCAAATGTGTCAATATGTTGGTTTAGAGCATATGAAGCACGCCGAAGCTAAAATTTCTCCAGAAGAACTAGAGAAAAACGATGCACTTGGCTTCTATCCAGGCGTACGTAGTGATAGTGTTGGTAGATTGGCAGCAGCAGGTAAAATAGGTTCTTTTCTACATGTAGTAACACCAGAAGAAGCAAATCATCTTCAAAAATTAGCTCAAAAATCACCGTTAAAAATCCCATTACTTATTGGTATAGATGCCATTCATGGTAACGGTTTAGTTAGTGGTTCTACAATTTATCCATCTCCAATTTCTCAAGCAGCAACCTTTGCAGACGGTTTAATTTTAGAAGGAAGCAAGCAAACAGCTTTAGAAATGAGAGCAAACGGAATGCATTGGTCTTTTACACCAAATATAGATGTATTACGCGACCCACGTTGGGGAAGAACAGGAGAAACATTTGGTGAAGACCCATATTTAGTAGGAAATATGGGAGTTGCAACAATTAAAGGGATGCAATCTGATGATTTTTCTGGAACCGATAATGTAATCACTTGCGCAAAACACTTAATAGCAGGAAGTTCCTCTATTAACGGATTAAACGCTTCGCCAACAGATGTGTCTAAACGTACATTATTCGAAATTTTCTTGCCACCATATCGTCGCGCAGTACAAGAAGCTAATGTGTATTCTATTATGGCTGCACATAACGAAGTTGCTGGTTTACCAGGACATATGGATAAATATATGATGAACGATTTAATGCGTGAACGTTGGGGATTTGAAGGCTTTTATGTAAGCGACTGGAACGATATTTCAAGAATAGACATATGGCATCACGTTGCAAAAGACTTCAAACAGTCTATTGAATTTTCTGTAAATGCAGGAATGGATATGAATATGCACGGTATTTTATTCGATACATTGTTAACCGAATTAGTTAATGAAGGTAAAGTTGAAGAAGCGCGTGTAGATTATGCGTGTCGAAAAATATTAGAAGCAAAATTCAAATTAGGATTATTTGAAAATCCATTTGTTGAAGTTGAAAAATCAAAACAAGTGAATTTTTCAAAAGCACATCAAGATAATGCTTTAGAGCAAGCACGTCATGCCATTGTACTTCAAAAAAATAAAAACAAAATTTTGCCTTTAGCAGAAAAAGGTAATGGCAAAACCATTTTTATTACTGGCCCAAATGCTAATAACCAAACAACTTTAGGAGACTGGGTATCGCCGCAACCAGAAGAAAACATCATTACTATGGTAGAAGGCATTTCTAAAATTGGTACAGAAAACGGTTATAAAATAAACTACTTTGATTCTGGAGACCGTTCAAAAGAAATCACAAAAGAGAATATAAACAAAGCAGCACAGCAAGCAAAAAATGCAGATATGATTGTGCTAGTTTTAGGAGAAAATTCTTTCCGTCACGATTGGAAACGTAAAACAACAGGTGAAAACATAGACAGAGCAACGCTTAAATTATCTGGTAATCAAATGAAACTAGCAGATAAAATGTTCGAGCTTAACAAACCAGTAATTGTGGTTTACGTTAGCGGAAGCCCAATAGCAGAACCTTGGTTAGAGCAACGTGCTTCAGCAGTAGTAAACACATGGGAGAGTGGTGCATTTGCAGGGCAAGCTACTGCCGAAATTTTATTCGGACAAGTAAACCCTTCTGGAAAATTACCATTAACTATTCCGCGTAGCGTTGGTCAATTACAAATGGTATATAACCATAAGCCAACAGCATATATTCATAAGTATAATACAGAAAAGAAAAAACCATTACATCCTTTTGGGTTTGGTTTAAGCTACTCTAAATTCCAATTATCTAAACCAAAAGTATCTAAAACAGAGTTTTCTGGAATAGATGACACTATTACAGTTTCGGTAAATGTAAAAAATGCGAGTAATATTGATGGAGAAGAAGTGGTACAATTATACATTAGAGACGATATAAGCTCTTACACAAGACCAGTAAAAGAATTAAAAGGCTACAAACGTGTGTTTGTAAAAGCAGGAGAGTCTCAAACTGTAGAAATAGCTATTAATGCAGAAAGTTTAGCAATGTACGATAAAGATTTCAACTTTGTTGTTGAGCCTGGAACATTTACAATAATGACCGGAAATTCTTCAGCAGATAAAGCATTAAAGAAAACAACCATTTCGGTAAAAAATGCTATCACTTTAGATAAAAATAAATAAGATGTTAAAAAGAATAAATCTAATATTAGCCTGTACTTTAATTGTATTTTCATGTAAAGATGCAACTAAAGATCAAGCATTAAATGAAACGCCAGAGCTAGATAATGCACGTCCAAACGTAATTTATATTATGGCAGATGATCTAACTACACAAGCCATAAGTGCTTATGGAGGTATTTATAAAGATTTGGCACCAACGCCAAATATAGATCGTATAGCTTCAGAAGGTATGTTGTTTCAAGATGTATTATGTACCAATGCTATTTGTGGCCCATCTCGTGCCGCTATTTTAACTGGAAATTATAGTAATCTTAATGGGTATTATAAAAATGAAAGTGGTGGAAAATTTGATAAAACACAATGGACGTTTCCTCAAGAATTTCAAAAAAACGGCTACCAAACATCATTATTTGGGAAATGGCATTTAGGAACAGAACCGCAAGGTTTTGATGTGTTTAAATACCATAATTCTGCAGGACAACAAGGGCATTACTGGAACCCTAAGTATAATATTAATGGAGTAGACACTAAAGTTGAAGGCTATTCTACTAACCTAAGTACAGATTTTGCAATGGATTGGTTAGCGTCTGAAAGAAAACAAGACGAACCATTTATGATGGTGTTACAATACAAAGCACCACACAGACCGTGGCAACCAGATACTAAATATGAAACACTTTGGGATGATGTAGAGTTTCCTTATCCAGCAACCTTTAATGACGATTATAAAGGCCGTGAGTTAACTGCAGGCGATACAGAAATGACTATGGAATATTTCTCTCGTAGAGATATGAAATACAAAGAACCAGAAAACTTAAAAGGTAAAGAGAAAATTAAGTGGGCGTTTTATGGTGCAAAACCTGGTGAAGTAGTGCAGCCAGAAGGTATGACATTCGAGGAAGGTAGAAAATGGAGGTACCAAACGTATATTAAAGATTATTTAGCTTGTGTAAAATCGGTTGATGATAATATTGGACGCGTATTAAAATACTTAGATGAAAATAATTTAACCGATAATACTATTATTGTGTTAACATCAGACCAAGGATTTTACTTAGGAGATCACGGATTTTTCGATAAGCGTTTTATCTACGAAGAGTCTATTAGAATGCCATTTATGGTAAAATATCCTAAATTAGTTAAAGCAGGTTCTGTAAACGAAGATATTATTA
>NZ_JBSHNS010000516.1:0-4861 GCF_053601635.1 Pontimicrobium sp. MEBiC01747 | reverse complement strand
CCCTTCACCTATATAAATAATTTGATTTTTTCCATTAGGTAAAACGGTATTAGGTACAGTAAAAACAGGAGTAACTACTTCATACCCTGTAGGCCGAGCAGGTGTTGTCCAATATAAATTTGAGCATACCTGTTCTTTAGTAACACTCTGTAACGTTTTGCATATTGGTGAGTTTTCTGCTAATAGAGTTTGTGTATTACCTATAATATTCTTTTTATCTCCGTGTAATAAAAGTTGAGGTATTTGATTTAAATGCTAACTACCATTACTTTGTAAAGTTAATTTCCAAACCAAATCGAAACAATTTTTTGGCCATGGTGCAGTTGGTGTATTAGTTGCACCAAAAGCATTAGCTATAGATTCTATATCTGTATGTTGCCAACACACTACTATTTGCTCGTTTGTGTATTTTTCTGGTTTAGAAAAAATATCCTCAATCATGTCCTTGTAATCCTCTTTTAAATAGTTTTGATGCACTTTTAAACCTAAAATATTAGCAAGAGGTTTTACAGTATCTACGGGTCTATGGCTATTACTGTGTTTACCTATTCCTGCTGCGAAAATATGGTCTATATGCCCAAAAGCATTAGGCATGTAATAAGCTAAAGCAGCGGCTCTTTCATGGCCTTTAATAGAAAGATATTCATCACTTTTAGTTTTTGGTTTTTCGGCATGCCTTAGAATTAATATTGTTTTTGGCTTTCCCATGATGTATTGTTAGTTTTTTCAAAAATAGGATAAGATTAAAAAACACGTATAGGGGTTTATACCTGAATTTTTTAAAATTAGTTTTAATCCTTTTTAGAAACTAAAGTAAATCCTTGCAATTGTTTATAATTATTAATAAAACGGAGTCGTTTAACGAGAGACAATACTTATTTTTACAGCTTAAAAATTTAGAGAATTTTGGAAAAATATTTAAGTCAGTTAAACGAAGCACAATACGCACCTACAGTTCAGAAAGAGGGCCCTATGATTATTATTGCAGGTGCAGGATCTGGAAAAACACGTGTGCTTACGTATCGTATTGCTTATTTAATGAGTCAAGGTGTTGATGCCTTTAATATACTTGCATTAACCTTTACTAATAAAGCTGCTCGTGAAATGAAAGAGCGTATAGCTCAAATTGTAGGAAATAGCGAAGCAAAGAATTTATGGATGGGAACGTTTCACTCTGTATTTGCAAAGATTTTACGTTTTGAAGGGCATCATTTAGGGTTTCCTAGTAACTTTACTATATACGATACACAAGATTCTCAGCGATTAATGGGGTCTATAATTAAAGAGATGGGCTTAGATAAAGATGTTTATAAAACTAAGCAAGTTTATAGTAGAATCTCATCCTATAAAAACAGCTTAATTACTGTAAAAGCCTATTTTAAAAATCCAGAATTAATGGAGGCAGATGCTATGGCACGCCGACCAAGAATGGGTGAGATATATAAAGAATATGTAGATCGTTGTTTTAAAGCTGGAGCAATGGATTTTGATGATTTATTGCTTAGAACTAATGAGTTATTAACGCGTTTCCCTCAAGTTTTAGCACAGTATCAAAACAGATTTCGCTACATTATGGTAGATGAGTACCAAGATACTAACCACTCTCAATATTTAATTGTTAGAGCCTTAGCCGATCGTTTTCAAAATATATGTGTAGTAGGAGACGATGCGCAAAGTATTTATGCATTTCGTGGCGCAAATATTAATAATATATTAAACTTCCAGAAAGACTACGATGGAGTGAAACTATTTAGGTTAGAACAAAACTATCGTTCAACAAAAAATATAGTTAATGCAGCAAATTCTGTAATAGACCATAACCAAACAAAGTTAGATAAGGTCGTTTGGACTGCTAACGAAGAAGGAGAAAAGGTAACCGTGCACCGTTCGCTAACAGATGGAGATGAAGGACGTTATGTAGCTAGTACCATTTTTGAAACTAAAATGAATAATCAGTTGCAAAATAGTGATTTTGCAATACTATATCGTACCAATGCACAATCTCGTGCTATGGAAGACGCCCTACGTAAAAGAGAAATACCATATCGTATTTATGGAGGGTTATCCTTTTATCAGCGTAAAGAAATAAAAGATGTTACGGCTTATTTAAGATTAATTCTTAACCCAGCAGACGAAGAAGCATTAAAACGAGTCATTAATTATCCAGCTAGAGGAATAGGGCAAACAACTTTAGACAAATTAGTTGTGGCTGCAAATCATTACGGAAAAACTATTTTTCAATTACTAGAAAATATAGATAATGTAGATATAAAGATTAATGGCGGAACAAAAACAAAGCTTCGCGACTTTGTAACTTTAATTAAAAGCTATCAGGTAATGAATGAGACCGCCAATGCGTTTGATTTGGCAGAGCATGTTACCAAAACGAGTGGCTTAATGCGAGAATTTAATAAGGATGGTACACCAGAAGGCGTTACACGTTTAGAAAATGTGGAAGAACTGTTAAATGGTATAAAAGACTTTGTTGAAGGGCAAATTGAAATAGCTGATGCTTCCGATTCTTTAGCAGAGTTTTTAGAAGATGTAGCCTTATCTACCGACTTAGATTCCGATAAAGGAGACACAGACCATGTTGCTTTAATGACCATTCACTTAGCAAAAGGATTAGAGTTTAATCATGTATTTGTGGTTGGTTTAGAAGAGGATTTATTTCCAAGTGCTATGAGTATGAATACTCGTACCGAGCTAGAAGAAGAAAGACGTTTGTTTTATGTTGCACTAACACGAGCAGAAAAGCAAGCTTATTTAACGTATGCATTATCAAGATATCGTTGGGGAAAGCTAGTAGACTCAGAGCCTAGTCGCTTTATAGAAGAAATAGATGACCAATATTTAGATATTAAAACACCAATAGAAGAACGCCGTATTAACCCAATGCTATCCGCAGATATTTTTGGAGATACACCACCAAACAAAGTAAGATTTAAAAAGCCGATTCAACCAAAAATGCAAAAGAAAGGAACTAAGTTAGCACCAAAAAAAACACCTGGTTTTGAAATAAGCGCACCAAAAAAAATGAAAAAAGCTTCAGAAATAAAGCCACCAACTGGTGCTAATTTATTTGATGGAGAACTAGCTGTAGGTAATATTGTAAAACATTTAAAGTTTGGTAAAGGAGAAGTGCTTAAAATAGAAGGTAAAGGTGGAGATAAAAAAGCAGAAATAGATTTTCAGTTTGGTGGGGTAAAGAAATTATTATTACGTTTTGCTAAGCTACAAATTATTGGCTAGTATCGTTTTTAATGCAATTGCATTTTAAACGTTGAGATAAAATAAGAGTCTAATGAATTAATTAAATCAAATTCATGATATGAATAGAATTATTTTAATAGTTGTTTTATTTCAATTAACGTTTAGTTTTTCTCAAGATAGAGGTGGAGTTTCTTCACAAAAAGGAGGCATGGGAATACCAAAATTTGAAGCTGTTAAGGTTGCCGGTATTTTTGAGTACGACACAAAAAAAGTGTTAAAGAAATTAAAGTTAAAGAAAAAGGATTCTGTAACCGAATCTGTAGAAAAACAGATTACAACATATAATGCAGAGATAAAAGCGATAGAGACTGCTAATAAAGATTTATTTGAAGGCTTAGATATTATTGTAAATCAAAACATAAAGTCTGCGATACAAAATAGAGATCGAGAGACACTAATGGGAATTCGTAAAATGACCATTGAAAAACTACAACCCGTTAGAGATCAGGTTTTAGCAGAAGAAACGAAATTAAATACTGTTTTAAAAACACTTTTAAGTGAAGCGCAAAATGAAAAATGGTTAAGCTATCAAAGATTTCAAAAAGAAAAACTAGAGCCAAAAATTAAAAGGCCAGATGGTAGAGGTAGACCAAATGGTTTAAAAAGACCAACAAGGAGAAGGGGTGGCTTTTAATTGTTACACTTTAAAAATTTGCCAAAATAAATAGTTTAAGCTTAGTCCAAGTATCTAAAAGGTTGTTTCCAATCCAGCCATGACCTTCATTTTCATATAAAGTGAATTGGTGGGTTACACCTAAAGCTGTAAGTTTTTCATCTAGAGCAGTACCTTGTGTTGTAGGAACTAAGGGATCCATGCCACCATAAAATAGTATAGAAGGAGGCGCTGTAGAGGTTACCTGATGCAAAGGGCTAACTTCTTCAAGAAAAGAAGTTGTTACATCTATACCAAAGGTGTCTATTAAAATTTGTAATTCTGGGTCTGTATTATTTAAATACGCGGGGTCTGTAAAGTTTGTTGGACCAACAATACTACACACCATGTTTATATTGGTTTCTGTATCAAAGGCATAACTCCATAACATCGATAAGTGAGCACCAGCGCTAATACCAATAAACCCGTAGTTATCAGAAATTATATAGTTTGTTCTATTGGCTTTTAAGTGCGCAATAGCAGCCGTAATATCATTAATTTGCATAGGGTAAGGCTCTGTGTTTTCATCTGCCAACCTGTAATTAATATTTACAATTGCATAGTTAGGTAAATCTTGACGAATAATGTCTTTAATGTTATTCATTTCATTTTTATCGCCAGAAGTCCAACCACCACCATGAACAAGTATAATAACTTTAGTCTCTAACGACCTATCTTGTGGCAAATAAATATCATAAATTTGGTCGCTATCACTACCATAAGCTACATTAAGCTCTTGTCTGTAATTATTAGAACTAGGAGGCGTTTCGTTAATAAGGCTATCATCGCTAACGCAGCTAGAAAAAACAAGGTTAATTAATAAAACTATTAAGATAAGTTTAGATAGTTTGTACATAATATTAATACTTTTACTGATTGTTCGTTTTGTATCATAATGTTACTTATGGCGTCTTGCTTAACTTATTTATGCATCAT
>NZ_JBSHNS010000515.1:0-3343 GCF_053601635.1 Pontimicrobium sp. MEBiC01747 | reverse complement strand
CACTCACACTTAACAATACGAAGACTATAAATGGTAAGTTTAGTATTAATCACTATAAAAATGAGACTTATTCAGTTATTTATAAAGAAGAAGATAAATACCGTTACATTCCAACAGATTCTATAAAAAGTGTGACACTTTTCGAAAAAGAAAAGAATGATATAACCAATAAAACATTGTTTATTAAAATTAAAGGTGATTCTAAATTATACCGCATGATATCAGACGAAGCATATCAAGTAAAGTTATTTGATAGCGCGACAAAACCTTTTGATGGACTCCTTATAGGAGATGTATTTGTTGAGGAAAACGATTCTATAACCAATACCTATAACTTCTGGTCTTCTGGCCCTAAACAAGATGTTATAAATTACATTAATAAAAGAAGCAATGCGAAATATAAAAGACGAGATTTTAAAACAATTAATGATCTTGTTCTTAAATTAAATGAATAAAACAATTATTTATATAAAGAAAAACCTCTCTAAATTAGAGAGGTTTTTCTTTATATGTATTAATAGGTTACTATTGTAATACTACTTTTTTTGTAGTTTCTAATCCTTGTTTATTCTTAAATGTAAATAAATAAATTCCTTTAGGATAATTACTAATATTTACAGTGTTACTTATACTAGATAAGCTCTGCTTAACAATTTGCTTTCCTAAAATATTATAGATGGTTAGTGTTACATCTTCTTTTAAATTAGATACAGAAACCAAGCCTTTGGTAGGATTAGGATGAACACTTATATTAGTTGCAGTATTAAATTCTTCTACAGAAAGCGAAGAACCTTCAACAATATTTAGTGTTTGGTTTGCGCTTACATTGTTAAAAACATCTTCTACTCCATTTAACCATGTTACTTTTACATAATCTACTGTTGTAGCTGTACCTAAACCAAATATTTCTGTTCCAGAGTTTTGCCCTAAGTAGCCTTCGCCACATAAAGTATATCTATACTGTTTATTTCCACCAATAGAAATTTCTATTTTAGAACCAATACCATCTTTATTATTTACAACACCTTCAAGTTTTACTTTTAGGTAATTATTAGAGTTATTGGTTTTATTCTGCCATAAAAAATTATTTTCGGTATCGTTCATTACAACAATATCTGCTAAACCATCATTATTAAAATCTCCCATTGCATTAGCATAGCTTTTTCTAGTATCATTACTAAATCCTGCACCGCTTGGTATTGCAAAATTGTTACCATTATTATTATTTATATACATAGCAGCATTTAACCATGGTGGACCATTAGAATCTATACTACTACTTACATACAAATCTAAATCTGTATCATTGTCTGCATCTAAAAATGACGATCCCCACGCAATAGTATTCATTTCTGTACCTACAGATGCAGATACATTAGAAAAAGTACCATCTCCATTATTTTTTAATAAATAATTTCCGCTAGTAGTATTAGAAACATATATATCAAACCAACCATCATTATTATAATCTCCAATAGTTGTAGACATTGCATCTATAGTAATCCCAGCTCCACTAGCAACAGATACATCTGTAAAATTGCCATTCCCATCATTTTGATATAGCCTATTCATGTTAGCAAGCTTATCGTTTGCTACATATATATCTTGATCTCCATCATTATCATAATCAAAAAACGCAGAACAAAACGATAATTGGTTTCCTAAATAAATTCCAGCTGCTGAGCTAATATTTACAAAAGTTCCATTATCATTTCTATATAAGTAACTATACTGGTTAAAGGTTTGATCGTCTCTATTAGATATAAAAGCATCTAAATCTCCATCACTATCTATATCTCCAAAAGAAATACCATAAGTATAAAAATTATCTGTAAAAAACCCTATCGTACTAGAAACATCTGTAAACGTCATATCTCCTGCGTTTCTATAAAACTTATTTAACCCAGTAATACTTGTTACCATAAAATCTTTATCTCCATCATTATCGTAATCTACCCATAGTACTTGTTTTGCTCTATAGGTATCATCTATACCAACCAAGTCTACTTGTGTAAATGTACCACCTTGATTTTTATAAAAATAAACTTTCTCACCATCAGTAGTAGAATATGTTAAGTCATCCCAACCATCGCCATCAAAATCACAAAATGAAACTCCACCTCCATAAGTAGAGGCTCCATAAGAGGCACCAACACCTTTAAGAGTGGCAACTTCTTCGAAAGCTAATTGGGCAAAACCAATAGTAGAAAAGGCTAAAAAAATAAGAGTATAAATGTTTTTCATATTGATTGGGATTTTTACAAAAATATTAAATTCCTATTAATTAAATAGTTAAAACGCAAATAAAGGTAAATCCCCCATCATAGCATTAACTTTTATACCAATAGCCTCTAATTTTTCTTCATCTTCATAATTTAATATTACTTCATCAATTAAATCAACAATATTAGACATATCATCTTCTTTTAAGCCTCTTGTAGTAATAGCAGAAGTACCAACTCTAATTCCTGAAGTTACAAATGGAGATTTATCATCAAAAGGCACCATATTTTTATTTACAGTTATATCTGCCTTTACCAATGCTTTCTCTGCATCTTTTCCTGTTATATTTTTATTACGTAAATCTATAAGCATCATATGGTTATCTGTTCCTCCAGAAATAATGTTATAGTCTTTATTAACAAAAGCTTTTGCCATAGCCTCAGCATTTTTCTTTACTTGTAGCATATAATGCATAAACTCATCGGTTAATGCCTCTCCAAAAGCAATTGCTTTAGCTGCAATAATATGCTCTAAAGGTCCACCTTGGTTTCCTGGAAATACTCCTGAGTCTAATAAAGAAGACATCATACGTAAGTTTCCGTTTTTAAGTTTTAATCCAAATGGGTTTTCAAAATCTTTCCCCATCATTATCATACCTCCTCTTGGGCCTCTTAAGGTTTTATGAGTTGTTGTTGTTACAATATGACAGTGCGGTATTGGGTCACTTAATATCCCTTTTGCTATTAAACCAGCTGGGTGTGATATATCTGCCAATAATAAGGCATTAACACTATCTGCTATGGCTCTAAATCGTTTAAAATCTATATCTCTAGAATATGCAGATGCTCCAGCTATTATTAATTTTGGTTGCTCTTTAGTAGCAATCTCTTGTATTTTATCGTAATTTAAAACTCCTGTTTCTTTTTCTACTCCATAAAAAACAGGGTTATATAATTTCCCCGAAAAGTTAACAGGTGAACCATGTGTTAAATGCCCACCATGAGATAAATCGAATCCTAATATTTTGTCTCCAGGCTTTAAACACGCATGGTAAACAGCTGTATTAGCCTGACTTCCAGAATGTGGTTGTACATTAACATATGCAGCACCAAATAAACTC
>NZ_JBSHNS010000514.1:0-16729 GCF_053601635.1 Pontimicrobium sp. MEBiC01747 | reverse complement strand
AAATATAATACTCCTTTTTTTAATACTATAGATAAAGCAATTCAATATTTAAATTAAAAAACAATTTCTATTCATATGAACCCACTACTATATACAGATGGCTACAAAGTAGACCACAGAAGACAATACCCAAACCAAACTACATTAGTCTATTCTAACTGGACGCCAAGAAAAAGCAGAATAGAAGGCGTAGACAACGTTGTGTTTTTCGGTTTGCAATACTTTATAAAAAAGTACATTATCGAAGACTTCAATACCAATTTCTTTGCTAAAGACAAAGCTGAGGTATGTAAAAACTATTCAAGACGCATTAATAACTATTTAGGCGAAAACAAAGTTGGTATTAAGCACATAGAAGACTTACACGATTTAGGCTATTTACCAATGGTAATAAAAGCACTGCCAGAAGGCGTGTCTGTTCCTATTCGTGTACCTATGTTAACCATGTACAATACAAAAGACGAGTTCTTTTGGCTCACTAATTACTTCGAAACTATTTTATCGACAACCTTGTGGTTACCATGTAACTCGGCAACCATAGCAAAACAATACAGAAGCATTTTAGATACCTATGCAGCAGAAACATCATCCGTTCCAGAATTTGTAGACTGGCAAGGGCATGATTTTTCTATGCGAGGCATGGGCGGATTGGAATCGGCAATACTCTCGGCAGCAGGACACCTATTAAGCTTTACGGGAACCGATACCATACCCACTATCGACTTTTTAGAAACCTATTACAATGCTAATTCAGACACCGAATTAGTAGGCGGTTCGGTAGCCGCGACAGAACATTCTGTGATGTGTATGGGAACCAATACAGGCGAACAAGACACCTTTAAGCGTTTAATAACAGAAGTCTACCCAAATGGTATTGTCTCTATAGTGTCCGATACTTGGGATTTATGGAAAGTACTTACAGAGTATCTACCAAACCTTAAAAACGAAGTACTCGCAAGAGACGGTAAAGTAGTGATTAGACCAGATAGTGGAGATCCAGTAGACATTATTTGTGGAAACCCTAACGGTAAAACCGAAGAAGAACGCAAAGGCGTTATTCAATTACTATGGGATACCTTTGGAGGTACAACAAATACAAAAGGTTACAAAGAATTAGATGCACATATCGGTGCTATTTACGGAGACAGCATCACCTTAGAACGTGCGACGCAAATTTGCGAGCGCTTAAAACAAAACGGATTCGCCTCTACAAATGTCGTTTTAGGGATTGGCTCATTTACATACCAATACAATACCAGAGACACTTTTGGTTTTGCAATGAAAGCAACCTATGGAGAAGTTAATGGAGAAGGGCGAGAAATATATAAAGACCCAATTACAGACGATGGTACAAAAAAATCTGCCAAAGGTTTAATTAAAATTGTAAAAGAAAATAACAGTTATAAATTAATAGACCAAGTCTCTTGGGAAGAAGAGCAGCAAGGCGAATTAAAAGAAGTCTACAGAGATGGAGAACTACTTATAGACGATACGCTACAATCTATTAGAAAAAGAATAAAGTAATGTATTAATATATTTACATAACCACACTATTGCTTTTTATGTAAGCAGATATTTAAGGTGATATATTCAAAAAGTCCTCATTTGAAAATGTTTAAAACGTTTCAAATGAGGACTTTTTATATGTAAATGCGCTTTTTTTTGAAATAAGCACTCTTTTATGGGTAACAGATATAAGGTTAAGGCTATATATAAGTAAATGGTGGTATCTGAAAAACCAATAATAATAGAGTAAGAACAAAAAAATCAATAATTATGAAATTAAAAACCAGAATGTTAACAGTAGCGTTTCTTTCATTATCAGTACTATTTAGTAGTTGCGATAAAGAGGAAGTAGATCAAGTACCTAACACAACGTTAGAAAGTGAAGAAGTAGTAGTGCATATTTTAGAAAAAGACCAAACATTTACAGTACAATCTTTAGATGAAGCATTAGCTACAATAGAGGCAGATTATAAAGAAGCATCTTGGTCTAAAGGGGCAATAAATAAAATAAAACTGCTACAAGAAGAATTAGAATATTCAAAAACATTAGATTTAACACGAGCAGATGTAGAAGAAGAGTATACAGCACATTTAAAAGAAAAATATAGTGCTAATACGGAGTATTCTAAAGCAACAAGTGGTATTTTATGGGATGGTAACCTAACAGGTTTTCTTTCGGTTACAACCGTTCCGTTTAATTTAACTTCTAGTAAACGCAACCGTGCATCGTCTTGGCAGTGTATCGTTCCAGGAAGCGTAATTTTATGCGATAAAACATGGTTTAGAGGTAAAAAAGTAATACTTGTAGGTATTCCTCCATTTCGTGTTTTGTTAGGAGGCGGAATATATAATTTTGATAATAGAACAGATTCGTTCTTTTAGTAGTTAGTGTTTATATTATTAATTAATAAAAAAGGAGGCTGTATAAAAGTATTAAAAGTGTCATTTTGAATTTATTTTAGAATCTCATTAAACCCATTTTAAATGGTTATGAGAAACCGAATCAAGTTCGGTTTGACGATTTTTTCACTTTTATGCAGCCTCTAAGTTTTATGGAAATAACGGCGATAATATTACTATTAATTACAGCGCGCTATATCTAGTAAGCGGCTAGACGATTATTATAGGTTAGATTTTGCTATAAAGTATAAGTTCTCCCTTTTAGAAATCAAAAAATAAAATTTACTGCGGGGTTTTCACAGGACCGTGCACCTAATTTAGCTTTAAAAATAAACTTGTAATTAAGCAATGTGCTTTAAATAGTAGTTGTATAAATCGTTAGCAGAAGCACCAAACCATTTTTTTACATAAATAGCCCAGAAGTGGTACTGTAGTTTCCAAACACCGTGTCGCTCGTATAAACGTGCTGAGGTTTTAATTTTTTTATTAATAACAACAAACTGTTTACGTTTGTACAATTCGTTAATTAAAATATTGTCTTCGTAGATTACATAAGATTCATCGAAACCGCCAATGTCGTTAAATAATGCTTTGGTAATAAACTGGCTTTGGTCTCCACCACGACAAGCACGCCATGAAAACTGAGTTAACCAACTAGCCAAGCGAAGCCACCAGTGGTTATTATCAAACTGTAGCCTAAAACAACCAGCAAGATGCCCTTTTTGAACTTCATCTATAATATACTGGTCATATCTATTAGGCGGAAAAGAATCTGCATGTAAAAAATATAAAATATTACCTTTTGCTGCTTTTGCACCAATATTCATCTGTTTCGCACGTCCCTTTTTAGAGTTGAGTAAAACTATTTTAAGATCTAATTTTTTAATGATATTAATTGTATCATCTGTACTACCGCCATCGACTACAATAATTTCAGAAATAGCTTGTAATGATGCATTATCGATTAAATGATTAAGAAGGGTTTCTATAGTCTCTGCTTCATTTAAAACAGGAATTATAACGGATATATTATCTTTCATTAACTATTATAACGTCTACTAGGTTAATTTAGTTATTTAAGCTCCAGTTATAATCTTTAAAGCTTTTTTTAGCATTTTTAGAGATGGTAATATCCGAATATTTGTTTAAAAAATCTATAAGCGAACCTTCTGTTTTAAAATCTTTAGCAAACCATTTAAATATTTTAGATAATTTAATAGTGTTTGCCGATATGTTATTGCGTTTAGGATCTTTTAAAAACTCTTTGGTAGCTCTAGTTAATTGGTTTTCTAAACGGGATGCTGTAAAGGCTTCATTCAATAGTTTAGGGCAAGAAAAAGAAGCGCAAACGATACCAAAATGAATACGCGGTTCGTCCATTTTTCGTAATATTTGATGCTCTATTTCATCTAAATTATACCACTTGTTACCCAATTTCCATAACCTTTGTTCCCACGGGTTATTAATATCTTTAATACTTTCTATTGGATAGTTTCTAATAATTAAATCCACAGTCATAGCATTATATGCATTTATCCAATAGGCTATTTTCTCTGCTTTAGACCATGTATTATTTGGCATATTGTCTCCTAAAGTATGTATGTAGTTTGTAAGCGCTTTTCTATTACTTTTTAATCCTTTATAATTTACATTACCTGTATTGGTAACATAGTGTTGTAATAGCGTATTCCATGCACTATGGTTAAAACCTGCTTTAGTTGTTTCAATGACTTCTTTTTCTTCTTCTTCTTCTTTAGTAGTTTGAGACTCTATTGACGTTGGTGTTTCTGTAATAACAGAAGGTTCAATAGGTTCTGTACTAGTAGTATTTTGCGTCTCTGGTGTTGCGGGGGTTTCTTTAACAAGAACAACTTCTGTTGTATCTGTTTGGGAGGCATTAACGGTACGTTTTGTACTGCCACAAGAAGTTAATAGGAATAATATAAATAGAATAACTACTGTGTTTTTCATTTAACAAAATTTTTGTTTAAGTCTAATAGACTAGTTTACATTGTATTATTTTTTTAAAGGATATAGCTCCTGACTTACAAAGTCTTTAGGGAAGGTTTCGTCTCCTTCAAATCCAAGTTCTATATCTCTGCCATTGTGCGGAATGTAATTTGTTTTAAACAAATAATCCCAAATACTTAAAGTTAGTCCGTAATTAACACCATAACTTACATGTTTAGGTAAATCTTTGGCATGATGCCAGATATGCATTTTAGGGTTGTTAAAAATGTATTTTAAAGCCCCATAATCCCAACCTAAATTGGCATGATTTATATGTCCAATAGTAATTGCAAAGAAGTGTACAATAGCAACGTGTTGAGCATCGAACCCTCCAATTATTGCAATGGGTACATATAACATAGATTTATATACAATAGGCTCCATCCAATGGTAACGTAAATGCGCTGCAAACCCCATCTCTTTTACACTATGGTGAACTTTATGAAAATTCCACAAAAATGTAAAACGGTGTAATAAACGGTGTGTATTCCATTGAGTGAAATCGCTAATTATAAAAAAGATAAATAAGCCTAACCCTAATGGTAAATTGTCAACGTCAAATAACTGAAAATTAGAAATGGACAGACCAATATGTTGCAATAAATCATTAAAAAGCGCTGCAGTAGTGTCAGATAAAGCGACGAGTATAATTAAATTTAAAATGAAAAAATTAAAAAACATATAAAACGTATCTAGCCAGAAGTCTTTTCTAAAAATAGATTGTTTTTTACGCCATGGAAATATAATTTCTAAACCCCAAACTAGAATGGAAATAATAATTAAGCCGTAGAAATAATTATCCCAATGATTAATAGTTATAATTTCATTTTTAAGATAGTTCCAGTAATTCGTATAGGAGCTTGTAACTATATCTACGTATTTATCCATAGCTGTGTCTATATTTAGTAAAGTTATATTAAAAATAACATATTATATAATATTCAGTGAATAATAAAAAATGAATGGATTACTCGATGAATGTGAACTGAGTTACCAAACTACTTTTTTAAAATACACGTCTTAAATAGGTATTTAATATTAGGTCTTTAAAATTATTGTTAACACCATTGCTATAAGCTAGAAAACATGCAGGAAGTAAAAAAGAATTTAATATTAAAAAAGAAAGTAGCAGCCTTAAAAGCGGCATTCTGAATTTAGTTTAGAATCTCATTAAACTAATTTTTAGTTGTTATGAGAAACCGAATCAAGTTCGGTTAGTCGAAAAATGTTACTTTTTAAACAGCCTCTTTCTTTTTTATATAAGTTTTATTGTTTAACAACAACCACCTCCATCGTAATGGAAAGTAGATTCAGAAAAATAAATATCGTCTCTTCCTAAAGCTTGCAATGCAGCGGCTGTTTTATCGCAAATAGCTAATGGCTGGTTTTTTAATAAAACATGGCCTTGCTTGTCATCAAAAAAGTCTTCATCTCCATAATAAATAGCTGCTTTACCAGTAAAAATACACGGCCCATCTGCAGGCATCGGATCTTTTATAGCAGCAACTTCAATAGATTCTATATAAATCAACTCGTCAGTAGGATAGTTTTTAGGGTCTAAAATACGGTATGGTTTACGTGCTCTAATTTCTACAGTACCAAATCCAGCATCTGTTAATGCTTTTACATATTCGGCTATTGGCAAACTACCACTTAAACATAATGCACGTAATCTATCATCATTACGTAATTCATCATTCATAGGTTGCTCGCAAGTAGGATCGCTCATTACTAAGCGGCCGTGTGGCTTTAGAACGCGATACATTTCGGCTATTGCTTTCTTTAAATCGTCTGCTTTAAAAATATTAAATAAGCAATTTTGTGCAGCAACATCAATACTATTATCTTCTACAGGAAGATGCATTGCATCTCCTTTTTTTAGATCAACAAATTCACTTTTAAACCACGGGTTTTGCGCTTCTGCTTCTATAAAGTTTTTTCTAGACGCTTCTAACATTTCATCTACAACATCAATACCAACAACACCTCCTTTTTGGCGATTAAAATATGAAAATTGCAGTAATTCCATACCGCCACCAACACCAACATATAGCATTTTTGGGTTATTAGTTAAGTCTCTTGCATGTACGGTGCTTCCGCAACCATAATTCATCTCTTGCATTATTCTAGGGATTTTTAAACCCGGTAACTCCCAAATAGGATTAGTAGTGCAGCATAACCCAACATCTGGCGTCAAGGCTGCTTCTTTATATACATCGTGTGTAGCGTCTAAATAACTCATATCTTAATTTTAATAATCTTCTCTATACAATACAATAAATGATAAAGGAGTGGTCTGTTAGGCTTATAATTGTTTTATTAAAGCCTTAAAAAGTGTAATCATATTTGGCTCTGCTTTAGTTGCCATAGCAATAATTTCACTAATGTCTACAGGTTTTAAATTATCTGGATCGCATTCGTCTGTTAACACAGAAATGGCAGCAGTTTTTAAATTTAAATGATTAGCAACTATTATTTCTGGAACGGTACTCATGCCTACAGCATCTGCTCCAATAATTTTAAGCATTCTATATTCAGCTCTCGTTTCTAATTGAGGTCCAACAACACTAGCATATACGCCTTCATGAAGCATAATGTTATTAGATTTTGCAATACTTTTAAAAATACTATTTATGTGGAGGTTATACGGTGCGCTCATATCTGTAAAGCGTTCTCCTAAATTTTCTACACCTTTAAAAGCTAAAGGCGAACTGCCTTGAAGATTTATATGGTCTTCAATAAGCATAAGTTCACCTTTTTTAAAGTTCAAGTTTATTGCTCCTGCAGCATTGGAAACTAGTAAAGTGTTTATTCCTAGTTTTTCCATAATACGTACTGGATAGGTAACTTCTTGTAATGAGTAGCCTTCATATAAATGAAAACGCCCTTGCATTACAATAACTTTTTTGTCTGCTAATATGCCATAAATTAATTTACCTTTATGAAACTCTACTGTAGCTGTTGGAAAGTTTGGAATATCATTATAATTAACTTCTTCTATAACCTCTATTTCTTGGGTTAGTAATCCTAATCCTGTTCCTAATATTATTCCTATTTCTGGTGAGTCAAAACCTTTAGTTTGTAAATAAGTAGTAGTTTCGTTTATTAATTTTTGCATATTATGTTTAGCGTTAGTTAGCGCTTAATCAGTTTTTTAACTATTCTCTGATCGTCACTTTTAATTTCGACTAAATATACACCAGAATTTAAACCAGATAAAGAAAATGGCTGCTTTTTTAATTGTGAGTTTTTCACAGATTTAACTTTGTTTCCTAAAATGTCATAAAGTGCTATAGATAAAGGTAGTTGGTTATTGTTACGCACTTCAAATTGCTCGTTAGCAGGATTAGGAGATAGTGTAACAGATTGCTTTAATGTATTTTCATCTACACTTAAAACAAAACAATCTGGACCTCCGGTAGAACCTAAAGCAACATGTCCCCAACGTTCGTTAATTACAATACATTGAATAACGATATAGTTAAAATCGTTTAATTCTACAGAAGCAGGAATTGGAAATGTTTTCATTCCTGTAATAGGTGATACTCCTGGGCCTCCAAAACCACCACCATCATTTTCAAGTGCAGAAGTAGAAACTTCTATAGCCTCAGACCCAGATGCTAGTATATCATCTGTTTTTGATAGGTAAACTCTTAAATCGGCTCCTTGTACAGTAGCAAAATCAGATTCGAAAATAACATTTTTATCACCGCCTGTAGTAAATGTAATGTTTCCTGTTCCACTAATACTATAGGCAGGATCGCTTTGTACAAACGAACCAGATCGACCACATTGAGCATTTATAAATTGAAAAGAGGTAGCAACTAAAATTGCTAAAAAAAGTAGTTTTGTTTTCATAATATTTGTTTTAGTTTATTATAACACATAAAATGCGGCATCAACACTAAAGTAGATCCACAGTTTTATTTATTTTTGAGTGTAAGACTTAAATATATTATATGGCTTTAAGTCCTCGACATAATCTATGTCGTTAAGTGTTTCTAAAACATACACATTATTATCATTTAATTTCGAAATAGTTTGTTTATACACCGTTTCGGTACCCCAATTCTCTATTTTAAAGACCGATGGATGTAGTGTTTTCATCCCCAATAAATAGTATCCGCCATCTTCTGCGGGACCAATAACATTATCGTGAGTGTTCAATGCCTTAAAAGCATCGTTAATATGTTTTGGTGATAAATCGTATAAATCGCTACCAACAATTACTATGTTATCGTAGCCGTCTTCAAAGCCTTTTTTAAATGCATTTTCCATACGAACACCTAAATCGTCTCCAAATTGTTGGTATTTTTTAAAGATTGAAGCATCCCAAAGGTCATTATCCCTAACTTTTACAGAATAGTAAACGGCCTTATCGCAATCTATTTGTTTTAACACATTTTCGGTATGCTCTAATAATTTAATATAAACATCTAAAGCGCCTTGTTCTCCAATACTTTTGGCTAAACGAGATTTTACTTTACCTAATTCTGGGTTTCTAGTAAAGGTTATGATTAAGTTTTTAGATTGTAATGCCATTTGTTTTATTTGCTATTAATAAGAAGCGTATTTATTTTTTATCTTTTTTAGTTGAAGGCGTTTCTGTAGGTTCTTCGTAAACTTTTTGGCCTTTTTTTAGCCATTTACTCCAATCTTTATTAAATGTATGTACTTGATTAGTCTCTTTTTCTTCTGAATCTATAATTGTAAAATCTTTGTTTTTCCATTCAAAAATACCGCCGTACAGATTATAAACATTAGTATATCCTGCTGCTTTTAATTTTTCGCCAACAGTTTCCGAACGAATACCTAAAGAACAGTACACCACTATTTTTTCATCTTTATTAGGATATTGTTTTTGTATAGAATCGATATTAAAATTATCGTAACCTACACAGGTAGACCCTTTAATGTGGCTTACTTTATATTCGTTAGGTTCACGAGAATCTAAAATAATAGCTTTCGTTTTTGGCATCGCTAATTCTTCAGCTGTAATATAAGGTACGCCATTGTCGTTATATTGTTTCAGTAATTCGTCAATGTTTTTTTGAGCAATGACTTGTGTTGTAAAACAGGCAAAAAGTAGAATAAGGATATATTTCATCTAATTGTTTTTATGTGTCTAAAAAAACTTTAATCTATACTTTCTAAAGTAATAGTTTATAATGTAATTCCAAAGCCTTGCAAACCACTTTCTACGGCAGGCAAAATTTCGGTATTATCCCAAATGCCAGTAACTATGGTTCTAGCGTATTCTTCGGGTAACAAACCGTTTTTCATTAAACTGTTGGTTAACTTGTAGTTATAGTCGAGATTATGGTGTTTATATTTCAATTCGTTATTAGTGTCTTCTAAAATGGCATACCAAACTTTTGGAGACCCATCGTTTGCAGGCATGCCAATAACGCCAGGGTTTAACCAAAGTTTACCGTCTTCTTCATGGTTAAAAGGTAAACCGCAATGTCCAGCAACAATAACATCGCTATCTGTAGTTATAAAATTTGGCGCTTTTAAAGACCAATCGGTAGATTTAAAAATGAATTCTGAAATATTGGAATACGCCCCATGTACTACAGTTACTTTTTTGTTAGCATATTGAAATGTTATATGGTCTGAAAATGTTTTAAGATGATTAATTGAAGCGTTTGTTAATTGACTCTGTGCGTAAGGGTACCACAATTTTGAAAACCCATCGCAACGAGAGCCTTCGGTAAAATCGCAACCACAATCGTCTGCACCTTCAATAAGCTGAACTTCTACATTACCTAAAATACTATTAGCTTTCCATAGTTTAAAAAGCTGGACTGTTTCTTCAGGCTGTGCGCAATAGCCTACAATATCTCCTGTACAGATACAATTCTCTGGAGGTATATTGTGTTTTTCGGCAACTGCTTTTAATGCTTCTAAAGCTTGTAAATTGCTATAAACGCCTCCAAAAAGAAGCACTTTACCTGTTAGTGTTCCTAAATCTGTTATTGTTTTATCCATTTTGGTATAAAATATAAAATGATACAGCTAAAAATGCCCCAAACGTTAACCCAAAGTAAATCGGCATATTTTCCTGTTGTAAAAATAAGTGCTTCTGGAAAGGCTTTAAAAACTAATAAAAACCCAAAAACTAATCCGCAGATAATACTAAGGTAAAAGCTAATTTTTGGGACACTTACATTCCAGAATAAAAATATAGGTGTTAAGCCAATTACCATAGTTCCAGATATGGTCGTTGCCGATAAAATTTCGGCACCAAAGAAAATAGGAATCGTTCCTAAAACGGCAATAGCTACCATTGCTAAACGTCCAAAAGTTAAGTTTTTTCCTAAATTTAAATCTACTGCTAATAATTTTGAAAATGATGAAAATGTTGAATCTAGTGTAGAAGCTGCTGAGGTTATCATTATAAAATTAATAACTAATAATATAACTACACCAAAGGCTTTGCCAACTTCTACAGCAGCTTGACCTTTAAAGTCTTGCGATTGCGCATAAACGCCAATAATACTAAATAACACAATACAAATACCCCCTAATATACTCGCCCAAAGAAAACTTTTTAAAGTGACTTTTGGCGAACTTATAAAGGCGCGATCGGTTAAAACAGGATCATGAAACGGATAGCTAAACGACTGAATGATGGCTGCAAATAATAAGTTTAACCCTAAACTAAAACTCCAAGTTCCTGATACAGCAACATCTTTTACGCTAAAGTTTTCTACTGAAAATACATTACCTAAAATAACAATGAGTAAAATAGAAAAGAGTACCATTTGTATAACGTCTGTAAAAATAGAACTGCTTAGCCCTCCTTTTAAGGCATAACCTAAGGTTAATAGTGTGAATACTAAAATGGCAGTATAATATGACGAACTTCCTTGCGCTCCAAAATACGAGCCAATAACCATAGTGTTGCTCCAAACCTCGTTAAATAAACGAAACACTATTAAAATAGTAAATAACGACACAGCTTGTTTGCCATATTTACTAGTTAGAAATTCGTGTATGCTATTAAAACCTCCTTTTGTTCTTAGTTTATAAATGAGTATACCTGCAATAGCAAAACTTAAATAATAGCCAGCATAAGCTACACCACCAACTACGCCAAACGCTAATCCTAAATTAGCGGCATTAGTAATACTTTTTGCAAAAATCCATGAAATGATTAAACTTCCTGTTAGTACTAAAACATTAGGTGCTTTTTTGTTATGGTTTGCCTTAAAAAAAGCATCAGGTGTTTTTGCAAGAGGAGAGAGTAGAAACAAGATTAAACTTGAACCTACTACTAAAACCCATTGCCATACTTCTGTTGTCATGTATTCTATCGTTTTGTCATTCCTACACAGGTTAAAATCTGCTTTTACTTATTACTAATTTTCATCCCACCAAACAGGAAAGTTAATACTGTTATCGTTGGTTGCGCTTGCTGCTTGGTTGTAATTTTGTGCGTTTAATGCGGCTTCTTCTGCTGGGTAAGGCATTCTTACAGGTATTAAATTGTTATTTAAACTTGCTGAAATGGCTCTAAATTCTGGAAAACCTGTCCTACGGTATTCTACCCAACCTTCGTAACCATTAATTAAATTTGCAATCCATTTTTGAGTAATTATTTGTTCTAATGGTGTTGTACCAGCGGCATTAAAAGCAGCGTTTCCAGATAAATAATTAGCAGGCATTTCGGTTTGCCAATACTCGAAAGCGTGTTGTACTCCAGTTTCATATAATTCTTGTGCGTTAGCTGTAATTAACCCTTTTTCGGCAGCTTCTGCTAATGCAAAATGGACTTCCCATGAGGTTATAAAATTAGCATCTAATACAGAGGTGTCTTCTCTAAATGCGCTTCCTGCTAAGGAGTAGTCTGCTAATAACACAGAGGTTGATGTCGCATCTACACCGTTTAATAATCCATTATATGCTTCTGTTGTAGCATTAGCAAATGGTTTAAAAAAGGTTTCAATTCTCGAATCATTTAAATGGGTTAAAATATCTTCCATAGTTTCAGATAAGACGAAATTGTTAAAATCTCCAATTCTTAATTGTGCTAACCTGAAACTGTTTGGGTCTGTGTTTGTAAAATTGAAAATGGCATTTTCAGTATTTGATGTAATGAAATTACCTTCAGAATAAATGGCTTGTAAATCGTTAGCAACATCTGCTTTATCTGAAATACGTAACAGTTGTTTAATTTTTAATGCATTTGCAAATTTTATCCAAGCCTGTAAATCGCCATGAAACAAAATATCACCTTCTAGCGGAATGGTTTGGGTATAATTAGTAATGGCTTCAATACCTTTGTTTAAGTTGTCTATAATACCATTATCGTTTAAATAAATAGATTCTTGCGAATCGTAAGCAGGTGTTACGGTACCGTTAACGCCATTAAAGGCTTGAAAATATGGGACATCTCCAAATAAATCGGTTAATCCGGCTGCCATATAGGCTTTTAAAATTAATGCAGGCCCTTCGTAAACAGCAAAAGTTTGTGAGCTTCTTGATTGTTTTAAAATGATCTCGTTATCGCGTAAATTAGTATAAAATATAGGCCAAGGGTTTCCTCCTAATTGTGGTGATTTAAGGGCGTGACGATCGAATAAATTAAAGTCTAAAGCGGTTCTGTGTTGCGATAGCAAATCGCCAGCAACAAAGCCTTCGTAACTCATTTGTTCACCAAAATCGTATATTACTTGACGTAATAATAGGCTGGGTTGTACGCTGTTTGGAGCATTGGGGTTGGTATTTATGTCTTCAAAATCCTTTGTACAGCTACTTGCTAGTACAAGTGTTATAAAACTGAATAGGTATATTATTTTTTTCATATTTTAACTTAAAAATTTAAACTTGCTTTGAGCCCGAAACTACGAGACGTTGCATAACTCATATCTTCTACACCACTTATAAACCCTGTACCTTGTACAGCTAATTGTTCTGGATCGAAATGTGGGTTTTCTGTAATAGCAAATAGGTTTCTTCCTATTAAAGACAGATTAATGTTTCCGCCGTCTTTTAAACCTAAAAAGCCTTCTTTTAATGTAAAGTCGTAACCAATAGAGAATTGGCGTAATTTTAAATACGATGCATCGTAAACGTTATTTTCTTCATGGTTTCTGTCGTAAAACTGTCTGTAATAACTTTCGGCAGATACGGCTACTGTATTCGGTTGCCCGGATTGTGTTACACCTTCTGCAATAATCCCTTCTTCGGGTCTAAATTCTGTTTCTGCTAATTGTCCGCCTACGTTTCCTAAAGCTCGTGTTCTAGATACTATTTCTCCTCCTTGTCTCCAATCGAATAAAAAGCTAGCACTCCAGTTTTTATAGCGGAAATCGTTATTCCATCCCAAAGTAAAATCTGGATTATAGTTTCCTAGTTTTTGTAGATTATTATCTGCAATGTAACGTCCGTTTTCATCTATTATAAATTGTCCGTTTTCATTTTTTAAATAGCCAGTTCCGTAAAAGTCTCCAATTTGTCCGCCTTCTTCTACTTGAAACCAAACCGTTTGGTTTTGGCTATTGTAAATTCTACTATAGGCTAAGGTTAAACGGCCGTCGTTTTGTGGGAGTTCTTCTATGGTCGCTTTATTGGTTGCAAAGTTAAAGGTTGTATTCCAGGTGAAGTTATCTGTTTTAATAGGGGTAATACCTGTTATAATTTCTAATCCTCTAGATTTTACTTTTCCACCATTAACGACTTGTTGTTCATAACCCGAGGAAATAGGTATTGGTAATGATATAATTTGATCTTTTGTGGTGGCATTGTAATAGGTGATATCGAACTTAAAACGGTCTTTAAAGAAGCGTAAATCGGCACCAAACTCGTACGATGTTGTACTTTCTGGCCTTAAATTCGCGTTAGGGATAAAGTTTTGGTCGCTAAATGTTGGTTGCCCGTTAAATG
This sequence comes from Pontimicrobium sp. MEBiC01747, assembly GCF_053601635.1. Lineage (NCBI taxonomy): Bacteria > Pseudomonadati > Bacteroidota > Flavobacteriia > Flavobacteriales > Flavobacteriaceae > Pontimicrobium > Pontimicrobium sp. MEBiC01747. The sequence continues at coordinate 2,422 of NZ_JBSHNS010000514.1, read as the reverse complement.
GGGTTTGAGATACAAAGGCTCCTGTGGTTTGGTATGGATTAGTATCGTTACCAACTTGTGCTACACTGGCTCTTAATTTTGCAAATGAAATAACATCTGGCAACTCTGTAGCATTAGATAGTACGAAACTTGTAGAGACAGATGGATAAAAGAATGAGGTGTTATCTACAGAGAAAGGTGTGGCTAACGCACTAGACCAATCGTTACGTCCTGTAATATCTAAAAACAAGACATTTTTGTAGCCTAACTTTGCGATACCATAGAAAGAGTTAATGCGTTTTTGAGATTCAAATTGAAAGACTTCAATAGGTGATGCCGCATTATTTAAGTTGTAAATACCAGGTTGCGCTAAGTTTACGGTTTGCGATTGTTTTGTAGATGCTTTTTGGTCTAAACGATTGCCTCCTAATGAGAAGTCTAAACTAAAATCTCCAAATTGATTGTTATAGTTTAATAAGAAATCGGTATTAATTTCTCTAAAAAACACATCGTGTTCTGCGTAACCTCCATTTTGAAAGCGGTTACTAGAAAAGGCTCTGCGGAGTTGTCTTTTTTCCGAAGAATAATCCATTCCTGTTCGTATTTGTAAACTTAAATGGTCTGTGAAATCATGTTTTAAGACGATGTTTCCAAAAATACGATCACGCTCGAACGAGTTTCTGTTTTCTTGCAATATAAAGAAAGGGTTGTCGAAAAAGGTATAGTTAAAAGAGTATTGTTGTACACCTTCTAATCCTGGTTGCCAGTAGTCTCTTAAACTATCAATGTTTAACGAGCGAGGCCCCCAAGCTACTAACGAATAATTTACATTTTCGCTTCCGTAGCCATTAGAAGGTCTGTTATCGCTACTTGAGTTTGTATAAGTAATAGCCGACGAAAAGGTGGTTTTTTCGGTAGGTTGAAAATTTAATTTAGCAGAGACGGTTTGTCTGTCTAAATTTACACCAGGTATTATGGATTCGCTCCGTAAATCGGTAAACGATAAACGATAATCTCCAGTGTCGAACGCATCAGAAATAGCAATATTATTTATAGTTGTTACTCCTGTTTTGTAAAAGTCTTTTAGATTGTCTGGGTTAGATCGTAATTCGGTTGGTGTAATAGGGTTGCCGCTATATAAAGCTGTATCTCCTCCACGCACAGTGGTGCCGTTTGGTAAAACAACTGGGCTATCAAACTGAGGGATAAAAATACCTGCGTCTAATCTTGGTCCCCAAGAATAAGTAATATTATCACTAGTTCCACCACCAAGGCCATCTACAAACTCGAATGCTCCAGATTGTCCTTGTCCGTAAGAGTTTTGAAACTCTGGTAATCTAAACGCAGAATCTATAAATACAGAGGTGTTAATGCTAATACCTAAACCTTTAGATTTTTTACCATCTTTTGTTTTTATAATAATTACACCGTTTGATGCTCTAGAGCCATATAGAGCGGCTGCACTTGGCCCTTTTAATACAGAGACTTCTTCAATGTCGTCTGCATTAACTTCCATAGCACCATTACCAAAATCGACTTCTTGAAATCCTGCTGCTGCTTCGTTAGTAAAGTTAAATACGGTGTTGTTGTTTATAGGGATTCCATCTACTACAAATAGTGGATTGTTGTTAGAGAAAGAGGCTTCGCCACGAATGGTTATTTTAGAAGAAGAGCCTACGCCTGTTGCGCCTTGAGAAATTGTAACGCCTGCAAGTTTACCAGATAAGTTGTCTAAAAAGTTAACGGCTTTAACTTCGTTTACGTTTTTTGCTTTTATGCTTTGTACAACGTAGCCTAACTCTTTAGTATCGCGCTCTAAACCTAAAGCTGTAATAACAATTTCGTCTAAACTAGAGGTGTCTTCTATTAATTTAATATTTATAGTGGTTTGGTTTCCTACAGTTATGGTTTGTGTTTTATAACCAAGGTACGAGAATTGTAATTGATCTTCTGTAGATGTAACTTCTATAGTGTACTTACCATCATCATCTGTAATAGTACCTTGTTGGTCTTTAGTTGAAATGTTTACAAAGGGTAATGTTTCGCCATCAATAGCACCGGTAACAGTACCAGTAATAGTAATTTGTGCAAAGCTATAACTAGATATTAGTAATAGTGCACACAAGTAAATGTGTTTCATTTATATAAAAATAAAAGTGTGTGTTCTCGGGTACAGCCGAAGGTTTAAAACGGACAATAACTATTTAACTGTACTTAAATAGCTTGTTTGTTAGGCTATGTATAAAGTACTAAAGGAGAGCCTTTGTTGTAGTATAGTTTGTTAACATGACGATTAGTAATACCTTCATCTTGTTTGTGATCTTCTTTTTTTGAAGCAGTAATAGATAGTAATATTACTTTTACAGCAATAGATAGTGTTTTATGGCTGTTAAGAATTGCTTTCGCATCTGAAACGGAATCGATATCCGATAATGTTTCTAGC
>NZ_JBSHNS010000513.1:0-1396 GCF_053601635.1 Pontimicrobium sp. MEBiC01747 | reverse complement strand
AAGGATATGCAGGAACTGGTAAAACCACTATTATCAGTGCTTTTGTTAATAATTTATGGAAAGCAAAAAAAAGTGCAGTTTTAATGGCTCCAACAGGAAGAGCTGCAAAAGTTATTGCTAATTATTCTAAAAAAGAAGCCTTTACAATACATAGAAAAATATACTTTCCTAAAAAAGATAGAGGAGGAGGCGTAAAATTTGTATTACAACCCAATAAACATAAAAACACCATTTTTATAGTAGATGAAGCCTCAATGATTCCTGATACCCCAGGAGACTCTAAATTATTTGAAAACGGCTCTTTGTTAGATGATTTAATACAATATGTTTACGCTGGTCATAATTGTAAACTATTATTAATAGGAGATACCGCCCAACTACCTCCAGTAAAATTAGAATTAAGCCCAGCACTAGACGAAAATAACCTTAGCCTTAATTATGATAAGCTAGTTACTAAAATAGAACTAGACGAAGTTATGAGGCAAAACCACGATTCGGGTATTCTAGAAAATGCTACAGAACTAAGGGAAACATTATCTAGTGGTTTTTTTGATAGTTTTAAGTTTAATTTATTAGGCTTTAAAGATATTATAAGACTCATAGACGGGCATGACATTATTGATGCAATTAACGATGCATATAGCACGCTTGGTAATGAGGAAATGGCTCTAATTGTTAGAAGTAATAAAAGAGCTAACCTATATAATCAACAAATTAGAAGCCGTATTCTTTTTAATGAAAATGAATTATCTGCTGGAGACTATTTAATGGTCGTTAAAAACAATTACTATTGGGTTAAACCTACAACAGAAGCAGGGTTTATAGCCAATGGAGATATTATAGAAGTTTTAGAGATTTTTAGCATTAAAGAATTGTACGACTTTAGATTTGCAGAAGTTAAAGTAAGAATGGTAGATTACCCTAAAATGAGCCCCTTTGAAACCGTATTGTTATTAGATACTATTTCTGCGGAAACGCCATCATTGCCATACGAGGAGTCTAATAGGCTATATCAAGAAGTACAAAAAGATTACGAAGATGAAACAAGCAACTATAAAAAGTTTCTAAAAATTAAAGGTAACAAGTACTTTAATGCCTTACAAGTAAAATTTTCTTATGCTATAACCTGTCATAAATCGCAAGGAGGGCAGTGGAACACTGTTTTTGTAGAACAGCCATATTTGCCCAATGGTATAGATAAAGATTATTTAAGATGGTTATATACAGCAGTTACACGTGCAACAGAAAAACTATATCTAATAGGCTTTAAAAATGATTTTTTTATAGAAGAATAACTAAATAAAAAATACAGAGTTATAGAGATAGTATAATTAGCTACAAATTTTATTAACTTTGAAGTAAACAGATAACACTTTTAAATTTTGGGAGCAGAGAC
>NZ_JBSHNS010000512.1:0-2856 GCF_053601635.1 Pontimicrobium sp. MEBiC01747 | reverse complement strand
CATTAATTTCTCCATTAGCAGTAATACGAATATAATTAGCATTAACATAATGCCATTGCGCTTTAGAAACAGAACCGTTTGTTGTACGGGTTAATTTATTATTGTCATGAAAAAAATAGAAAGTCTTTTCATCCTTAATCTTATTTACTAAAACCCAAGTTTGGTTTACCAATAGGTTTTTTATATCTACTTCTTTGTGAGATACGTCCTGTTGCTGATTTAATAAATTAAATAAATCTTCCATTCTATAAATTTACTTTATTTTTTAATTAATGTATTTTAATTTTAAAAATTAACAAAGTTTAAGATTAAAGGAATCTAATAAAATGGCGACAGATTGTAATAGTATAGCTTAATTATAAAATTTGTTATTAATTATAATAACAAATAATGTAAAAAAGAGGAGTTTATTGTGTTAGAAGTCTTAAAATATTATGAAACTGAGATTATTTTCTTTTATTCCGTTTATTATAATTTTTATCTCCTCTGGTTTTAGGTTTTTTATATTTAGCTGCTATTTTAAATTTATATGAACCACCTAAATTTGTTTTAGAGTTTTTTTCAGATTTTTCATGAAACGCAGCTCCAGGGGCATCTTCGTCTTTTCTTCGTTTGTGTGGGTTATTACGCTCTTTTATTTGCGGGCGTTCTTCTTCAATTAATTCTGTAGAAACTTCAACACTTTCTGGGAATTCTAATAAGGGAATTTCCATTTGCATTAGCTGTTCTATATTTTGTAAACTTTCTTGCTCTTTTTCAGTAGAAAACATTAAGGCATGTCCTTTACGTTCTGCACGACCAGTTCTACCAATACGGTGCATATAATTTTCTGGATATGCGGGTGTATCAAAATTAATAACATGAGAGACATTGTCTATATCTAAACCACGCGCCATAACATCTGTAGCCACTAGAATCCTGTTAAAACCTTCTCTAAACTGCTCTATGCTTCGTAATCTGTAATTTTGCGTTTTATTAGAGTGAATAACACATAGCTCTTCTTTAAACTCTTCATCTAAACTTTCAAACAAGCGATCGGCCATTTTTTTAAAAGCCACGAAAATTAATACTTTATTATACGTTTCAGTATCTAGAAGTAAATGCTTTAGTAAATTTAATTTTGTGTAGAAATTTGGTGTATTGTAGCGTTCCTGAGTTATGTTGTCTAGAGGTGTACCAGATGCTGCAATAGATACTTTTTGAGGCGCAATGAAGAAATCTGTTATCAAGTCATCGACATCATGCGTCATAGTAGCCGAAAACATAATGTTTTGGCGACGTTCTGGAAGAATATCAAAAATATTAATTAATTGATGTCTAAATCCAAGATCTAGCATAACATCTACTTCATCTATAACCAATTTTTGTATAGATTTTAATTGTAATACACGACTTAAAGCTAAATCGTAAAGACGACCAGGCGTTGCAACTAAAATATCTATACCTTGCGCAATAGCCTGTTTTTGGGTATTAATATTTGTACCTCCATAAACACCAAGTACACGGTTGTTTATGTATTTAGAGAGCTTTTCAATTTCATCAACAACCTGTACAACTAATTCTCTGGTAGGAACCAAAATGAGCACTCTAGGGTTTTCCTGTTTAGAAAACTTTAAGTTCTTTAAAATTGGAAGCATATACGCAAAAGTCTTTCCAGTACCGGTTTGTGCAATACCTACCATATCTTTTCCGCTAGCTACAACGCTAAATGCTTCAGCTTGTATAGGTGTAGGGGTCGTAAAACCCAAATCGTCTAATGCGTTATATAAGGGCGTATTTAAATTTAAATCTTGAAAAGTCACAGTATCTATAATATTATGTGCGCAAAGGTAAACTTAAAAACTTAATTTTCACTGTTTTTAGTTTTTTCAAAAATTAAAGCTTTGGCTTGAGCTTTCCAATCACTTGTTGTTTGTTTCCAATTGGTATAAATAGGGTAAGGTTTTAGTTCTTCCTTTTTATAAATAGCATCGTCAACTTCTGTTACTATTAGATAAGATTCAGAAGTTTCATCACCTTCATTTTCATAATTATAAATGAGATTGTGAACATAATAGGTTTTTTTATCAATTTTTAACTGGCCTAGTAATTCCTTTTTTGTTGGATATTCTTCACTAGATTCTAGATACTCTTGTAATGATAGGTTAACATATGCATCTGTAGACTTATATTTTTTAGGAACTTTTTTAAAGGCTTTTACTTTATAATATGCTTTCATTAACCCCATTCTAGTATCCATACTATCTAATAATTGTTTTTTAAGTTCTTTAGGTAGTGTATATCCATTTACAATTCGTGTTTCGGCAGCATTAGATGTTAACCAAGCGTTAGAATTTGCTTTTATTAAACTTGAGGTAAATGCATCAATTGGATTTTTTGTAGAAGTAAAGCTTATTTTATTAGCTGTCGCTTTGTAATAGTTTAAATAGCTATATATAAGGGCGTGTTTAGAATAATCATATTCTTTTCCCTTTAGCATATTTAAATAATCTTTTAAATCATCATTTGCATGTTCATTTACCTTTTTAAATTTAGATAAAATACTGTTTTTTTCATTGTAAGTAGAATTTAGTACTCTGGTAGAGATATTTAAAATTTGCTTGCGATAATTAGTAATAGCATTTAGCTTTAATAGTTCTGTATAGCTCTCTACAGCTAAAGGTATAGAATCATATAAAGGAACAAATAAACTATAAGAATAGTTAGTTTTAAGAATAGGCGGTGTATTAAAAAGTAAATCTTTATATACAGCTATATTATTCTTGTAATCTAATTTTGGTATGCTTCTTATAATAGAAGCTTTTAAGTCTTCAGGAGTATCTTTTCTTAAATAGATTGTCTTTAAAAAGGGTATAG
>NZ_JBSHNS010000511.1:0-5964 GCF_053601635.1 Pontimicrobium sp. MEBiC01747 | reverse complement strand
TTACAAAACAGCTACAACAATGTTAAATAATGTAAAACCTGAAATAAAAGATTATGGCTCTGGTTTTTCTAATTGGTTAGATTTAATGTTAAACTATACCAATCCTTTTTACGAAGTAGCCATTGTTGGCGCATCTGTTTCAGAGAAAATTTCAGAATTAAACACTACTTATATCCCTAATAAACTTATTGTAGGCAGTAAAACTGAAAGTAAACTACCTTTACTAGAAAATAGATATGTTGATGGAGAAACTTTAATATATGTTTGCGTAAATAATGCTTGTAAACTACCTGTATCTGAAGTTAGTAAAGCGTCTAGTTTAATACAAAATAAATGATTATGAAACTACTAACAACTATTTTAATTTTGTTTGTTGCTTTTGAGCATTTCTACTTTTTAATTTTAGAAATGTTTCTTTGGACCAAACCAAAGGGGATTAAAACTTTTGGCCTAAAAAATAAAGAGTTTGCTGAAGACACAAAAGTACTGGCCGCTAACCAAGGTCTATATAACGGTATTTTAGTAGCTGGTATAATTTACTCTCTTATTATAAATGCAACAAATTTTTTAATTTTCTTTTTAACATCTATAGTTATAGCCGGTATATATGGAGCATATTCTACGCGAAAGATTAGATTATTTTACGTACAATCTATTCCTGCATTATTAGCTTTAGTTCTTTTAATTATTAACCTTTATCTTTAGGCATTTCTTCGATAAAATAAACCATTTATCGATTAATTAAAATAAACACTTATAAGCTACTTACTTAAAATCTGTAGTTATTTAATTTTAACTTTATATAAAAATATAATATAATGGAAGTACAAAAATGGATTGACAAAGGTATAGAATTCGCATCTGAGTATGGGATTAGAATTATTGGGGCTATAGCCATTTGGATTATTGGATCTTGGATTATTAAGAAAATAATGAAGGCAAGCAATAAATTAATGTCTGTTAGAGAATACGACGAAAGTCTGAAACGTTTTTTATTAAACTTAATTAACTGGGTTTTAAAAATATTACTAATCCTCTCAATTTTAGCTAAATTAGGCGTGGAGACAACCTCTTTTGCTGCTATTCTAGCTTCTGTTGGTTTAGCGATAGGGTTAGCTTTACAAGGGTCTCTAGGCAATTTCGCAGGTGGTGTATTATTAATGATTTTTAAGCCTATTAAAATAGGTGATTTAATTGAAGCTCAAGGAGAAATTGGTGTTGTTAAAGAAATTGAGATTTTTACAACTAAACTAACAGGACTGTCAAATCGTGAAATCATTATTCCAAATGGTGCATTATCTAATGGAAACATAATTAACTACACTACTGAAGGTACTCGTCGTGTAGATTTAGTATTTGGAGTTGGTTATGATAGCGACATTAAAAAAACTAAACAGGTATTAATGGACGTTTTAACGTCTAACCCTAAAGTTTTAAAAGATCCCGCGCCTACAGTAAACGTAATGGAATTAGCAGACAGCTCTATTAATTTTGCGGTACGCCCATGGTGTAATGCAGAAGATTATTGGGATGTTTACTTTGAAACAACTGAAAATACAAAAGAAGCTCTAGACGCAGCTGGTATAGAAATACCATATCCACATGCTGTTGAGATACAAAAAGAGGCTTAATTTATTTTTTAGGCTTAGGTTTTAAAGCTACAAAATCTTTTAAATAATAAGGTTCAAAATAAGCGACATCTTCGATGTCGTTTTTTTTGTACTTATTATAAGCTAATACACTCATTTGCTCAGCTGAGGGTAATTTCCCTTCTATAAACACAGCATTTTCATGTTGTATTAGTCCTTTTGTTTTTTCTACACCATTACCAATAAAATATACTTTTTGAGAGTTTAGGTAATTTAAAAACGAGTTTTCATCAAGTATTTGTGCTTCAATTTCTCTTTTCTGCTCAAATGATGAAGAAAAAACTGCAGAATAAACTTCCATACGTCTAGCATCTAACATTGGTACAATAACACCATTAGTTATATTTACTTGATTAGCCAAAGCTTCTAAGGTAGACACAGAGATGAGTGGTATATTTAATGCAAAACAAAGTCCTTTTGCAGCCGAAACTCCTATACGTAAACCTGTGTAAGATCCAGGCCCCTTACTTACTGCTATAGCATCTAATTGAGAGCGGTTTATTTTAGATGCTTTTAATATATTCTCTATAAATACATGTAATTGTTCTGCATGCGAATAATTAGTATTATAATCTTCTTTTAAAAGCAAAGTCTCTCCTTCTTTTGAAAGAGAGACCGAACAATTTGTTGTTGCTGTTTCTATACTTAATATTAGTGCCAAATTATTGTGTAATTGGTTTTCCTATGTAAAAGTCTAACACTTTAGTTTTAAACACAAAATCATACTTTGCGTTTATTAATGAAGACTCTGCATTTATTAATCTAATCCTTGCTTGCTCTAACTCAAAAGCATTCATAGCGCCTATATTATATCGTTCTTGAGCATTACTAAATGATAACTGTTGAGCTTCTAACGATTTTGTAGCTGCTTGAAATGTTTTTAGTGCTGCTTGCGCATCTGTAAAAGAGCGCTGTATGTTTGCTTCTAGTGCTAATTTAGCTTCATTTAATGCTAGTTTTGAGTTTTCTTCTTGTATTCTAGATTTAGCTACAGCTGTTTTATTAGAAAATCTAGAAAAAATAGGAATACTTACATTAAGGTTAAAACTATGGGCTCTTTGATCATTTAACTGGGTAAATAATGCGGCTTCATCATCCCTTAAGTTAGTAAAAAAGGCATTAGTACTGTAACCATAGCCAAGACTTACTGTTGGTAAAAATCCACTTTTTGATATTTCTGTATTTAACTCTGCATTTTCAATATTTTTTTCTGCAACTTTTATTTCTCCTCGATTAGAAAAAGCATAATCTAATATAGGTTGAATATCGTTATACATTATTGATGCAGATGGTGTATCTATATTTATAATTTCAACATCAAATCCTTCGTATGGGACTTGTAGTAATTGAGATAAAGTTAATAACGATAAATTATAATTATTTTCTGCGACGGTTACACTTTGAGAGTCATTACTAAGTGTCGCTTCTGTATCGTATATATTGGCTTTAGGTTGCACTCCTGCATCTACTAAATCTTTTACTTGCTGTAATTGTTTTTCTGTAAAAGCATATTGAGCTTTTGCAGTTTCTAAACGCTCTTTATTAAATAATATATTTAAATACGAATTAACTACGTTTAATGAAATATCATCTCTAATTCTTTTTAATTCTAAATCACTTGTTTCTCTTGTTAATAGCGATTGCTTGTATAAGTTTGTTCTTCTAAAACCATTAAATATAGTATAATTAGCACCTATACTTATACTTGTACTATTAGACGAACGGTCTACGAATTGTCCTGGAAATACTTCTGTATTACCTAAACCAAGAGATTGCCCAACACTTCCACTAACACCTGGTAAAAATTGTCCTTTTGCAGCTTTAATATCTTGGTCGTTTAACAGTAATGCATTTTGAGCTCTTTTAACCGAAATATTATTTTCTATCGCATGATTTACACATTCGGTTAGTGTCCATTTTTTACCTTGTGCAAATGTTGATACACTAACAAGTAATGCTAAAACTAATATTGTTATATTTCTATTATTCATCGTCTTCATCGTTATTATCGTCTTTTGATGCTTTATTCCATACCTTTATTTTATCTCCTTCTGCTACTCCATCTTCAAGAATTTCTACATTTATACCATCAGACAATCCTAATACCACATTTTTCTTTTCAAATTTACCATCTTCTTTTTGAATTTCAACATATGGCTTCTCTGTTATTCTGTTAAATTGTAATAAAGATTCTTTTATCACTAAAACACTGTCTTTACTTGCCATTTCTATTTCAGCATTAGCACTATACCCTGCTCTAATTTTAGTTGAAGGTTCTACTTCTACATCTGCTTTAATTGTAAATTGTACAGCGCCATTTTCTTCTTTTCCTTTAGGTGCTACAAATGTAAGTTTTGCTGGAAAATCTTTTTCATTTATGGCTCCTAAAATTACTTTAATATCTTTACCTTCTTCTAACTTGCCTACTTCAGCCTCATCCACTTTTCCTTCAAAAATCATTTTACTCATATCTGCAATAGTAGCGATTGTTGTTCCTGCATTAAAATTGTTACTTTCTATAACTTGATCTCCTTCTCTTACAGGTATTTCTAATATAGTACCAGGTATTAAAGCTGTAATTGTTGTATTTGCAGAACCTCCTCCAGATAGAGACCCTCTTTTTATAATTTGATAATTATTTTGAGCTTGGTTTAAATTTTCTTTTGATTGGTTAAAACTTAACTCACTATTTTCAAAATCTTGCTTAGAGATCACACCTTTATCGAAAAGTGTTTTATTTCTTTCATAAATTATTTTTGCATTATTGTAAGCTATTTTAGCTGATGAAATTTGTCCATTAGCTCCTACTAAACTTTGTTCGTTTGGTACAACTCTAATTTTAGCTATTACATCTCCTTTCTTTACTATATCGCCCTCTTCAACCATTATTTTATCTATAATTCCAGAGATTTGAGGTTTTAATTCTACTTCTTCTTCTGGGTTTAATTTTCCTGTTGCAACAACTTTGGTTTGCATAGATGAGTAAAATGGCTCTGATACTTTAAATTCTTCTACAGATTTCTCATTAGAGTCTTTAAAATATTTTAATACGAATAACAAGGCTACTAGTAACCCTAATCCTAAAATGATTTTTAATGCTTTTTTCATTTTTTATTTAATTTTTGCTGTTGGTTGAAAACATATTGTTTTTAAATACATTTTCGTTTTTATTTTGATTGATTTATTTATTCTTCTCTTAATGCGTCTATAGGTTTTATACTGGTTGCTTTAAATGCTGGTATTAACCCTATCAAAGTTCCTAAAACGACTAATATTACTAATGCTATAAATACTACTCCTATGGATACGGATGCATTTACCATCCATGCTTCGTCTCCCTGCCCTATGGTTGCATCTATTAGTATTAAAATCCAGCCTCCACTTAATATTCCAAAAAAGCCTGCAATTAGTGTGATAAAAACAGCTTCTACAACTATTTGTCTTTTAATTTCAAAAGGTGTTGCTCCTATTGCTCTACGTACTCCAATTTCTTTGGTTCGTTCTTTAACTGTTATTAATAAAATATTACCTATGGCAAATACCCCAGCTATTAAGGTAGCAATACCTACAAACCAAGTTAGAAACTGCATTCCTGTTAAAAATCCAGTCATTTTACCAAACATACTACCCAAATTGAAGCTACCAAAAGCACGTTTGTCTTTTGGGTGGATTCTGTTTAAGTTTTTTAATAGTAATTTGGCGTCTGCTTCTATTTGTTTTATATCGTATTCTGGTTTCCCAGTAATCATCATCCAACCTATTTCTTCTCCTTGATTATATATTTGCTGAAAGGTTGTAAATGGAATGTGTATGTCGCTAGATGGCCCCATATTTACATTTCCTACTTCAAATATACCAACAACTTTAAAATTAATACTGTTTACTTGTATATACTCGCCTATAGCTTCTTCATCTTTTTCGAAAAGTTGCTTGTACATGTCTTCTGAAATAACAGCAACTTTTTTATTATCGTTAATATCGTTTTGGTTTATAAAACGACCTTTTAACATTTTCTTTTTCTGTACTTTATCTAATAATGGATAATCGCCGTTTACTGAAAAGTTTCCTGATAAAAAATTTCTAACTACTAAAGCCCCACTTTGGTTTCTAGGCACAACAAACTCTATTCCTTCTATATTCTCTTCTACTTTTTTGGCATCAGATAATGATAAACGGACTCTTTTCCCTTCTTGAAATCCTTTAAATGGTTTACTTGTATTTTGCCCCCATACAAAAACGCTATTTGTAGCAAAGCTTCCAAATAATCTATTAAATGAGTTCTCTATTCCTCTTGCCGACCCTAAAAGGCCTATAA
>NZ_JBSHNS010000510.1:0-378 GCF_053601635.1 Pontimicrobium sp. MEBiC01747 | reverse complement strand
GGTTAATATTGCGCCTGTTGCATTGTTTGAGTTCTCGGCATTTACGGCACTTAATCCATTTCTTAATACAGGAACTCCTACTGAGGAAGCACTGATTAGATTAATTGTAGTAGAAGCAGTAATACCAGTGATATTTATAGTAGCAGTACTAACATCGTTAGGACAAGGATTTGTTCCAATAACAGTATAATCGAAGGTACTAGTAGTTGCACCAACAGCAGGCGTAAAAGTACCCGCGGCAGCATTAAAAGTACCACCAGATCCAGAAGTTTGCGACCAAGTACCACCAGCATCTTCACCAGCGATTAAACTAAATAAATCTATAGTTGTTGTACTACTATCGCAAATGGTTGTATTACCATCTGTACCAGCGTTAAC
>NZ_JBSHNS010000509.1:0-1785 GCF_053601635.1 Pontimicrobium sp. MEBiC01747 | reverse complement strand
GCTGTAAACTCATCGTGTACAAATATCATTTTAGCCGTAGCTGGAGCAAAATTTACTTTTAAGTTATCGCTTTTTTTCCATAACATACCTGGACCAAATTGTAAAAATGCAGGAGAGAAAAAGTGTGTATTTTTAACACCCGTATCTGCATCGAAGCCAGAGTCCATTTGCGTTTTAAAGTTTAAAAATGCAGAATAAAACCAAAATTCGCTTGCTTTTTTACCCACTAAAGAATTAAACTCTAAACGATCGTCTGTTTTTTGTTTGTCTGCTCCTTTAATTTTAGTAATACCATAAGAAGCAATGATTTTATTATCCCAAAGCAGCCCATTGTTATTTACATAGTTAAAATCGTAGTTTAAACCTAAAGTCCCAGAAATGTTATTTATTCCACCAGCAGTCCAGTTTTCGAATGATGATTGATTAAATAAAAATGAGATGTTTCCGGTTCTTGTCCAACCTTCTTTAGGGGCATCTGCTGCAGCTTCATCTTGTGCATGTATTGAAAAAATTCCAATAAAAAATGCAGATAGTAAAAGTATTTTTTTCATGTTTAAAATATTAGATATTGCAAAAGTATGGTAAATAATAATGCTATAAATAAATAGGGAAAATAGAGTAAACGTGTAATCGATAAACTACTATTTTTTTCGATTACTTGTTTTTGTATAAAGGTACAGAAGAGCATGCCTCTCCATACATTATAGATTTAGCAACTGGTTTTAATTTAGAGGAAAGCATAATATAAGCGCTGTCTGGTACAGGTTTTTTAGAGCAACCTTTTACTATTACCGGTTTATCTTTAAAAGGAGAAACGTCTAAGTCGTTTATTATATTTTGGTATATAATGGTTTCTAAACTATCTAAGTTGCCTAATACAGTGAGTGTGGCAAAAGGCTCTAAATGAATTGTAATAAGCATATAAGCCCATGCGGGTACTATAGCATCACTACTACAGCTTAAAGCAATATATTGGTCTTTATGTTGAGCCCAATTATAGGTTTTTATTTGAGCTCTAAACTCTTTTTCTCTTAGAACAAGACCTTCATATAACCAATCTTTAATATCAAAAACTACACGTTTACCTTCAGGATAATAGTCCTCAAGATCTAAAGTCATTAACTTACTATTAGCTACTCTATTTATTATTTCTTCTGCCATAAGTGGTTATAACATTCCTAATTCTAATTTGGCTTCTTCGCTCATTAAATCTTGAGTCCATGGCGGATCGAATGTAATTTCTACTTCGGCATCTTTAACGTCTTTTAAAGACTTTACTTTTTCTTCAACTTCTAGAGGTAGGGTTTCTGCTACAGGGCAATTAGGAGTTGTTAAAGTCATTAAAACCTTAACATCGTAATCTTCGTTTACAAAAACATCGTAGATTAAACCTAATTCATATATGTCTACAGGAATCTCTGGGTCGTATATAGTTTTTAAAACGTTAACTATTTTTTCTCCTAATTCTGCAGTATCTATTGTTGTTATATCGCTCATGGCTAACCTATTTTAATTTCACATTTAGTGAAAAAACGCATTTTAATTTAATTGTGTTTGGTATGCAATAGCATACATTTTTAGCTGTTTTATCATACTCACTAAACCATTAGCACGAGTAGGAGATAAATGCTCTTTTAAGCCTATTTTGTCTATAAAATCGGTATTGGCTTCAATAATATCTTTAGGGTTTTGGTTAGAAAATGCTCTAATTAAAATAGCTATTATCCCTTTTGTAATTATGGCATCGCTATCTGCTGTAAATGCAACTTTATCGTCTTGTAACTC
>NZ_JBSHNS010000508.1:0-1260 GCF_053601635.1 Pontimicrobium sp. MEBiC01747 | reverse complement strand
TTAAAGAGTATCTTGAACAAATTGCGACTATTTCAGATTTAGATTGGGCGTTTTTTACTTCTAAATTAAAACGTCATGTTATTTCTAAAAAAGAAGTCTTTTTAAAGACCAATGAAATAGAAAATCATATCTCGTTTATAGAGTCCGGTGTTGTGCGTTTATTTATACCTAAAGACAATCCTGATAAAGAGATCACTTTTGGTTTTAGTTTTAAAAATCAATTTATAAGTGCTTACGATTCTTTTTTAACACGTAAACCTTCTCAATACCAATTACAAGCCTTAACAGATACGACTATTGTAAGTATTACATATAATGACTTGCAAGAGGTTTACAATACAACTCAAATTGGAAACCTAATAGGTAGACTAACTGCCGAACGGTTATTTTTAATAAAATCTAAACGCGAGCAATACTTACTAAACCTCTCAGCAGAAGAGCGTTATTTAAAACTATTTAAAGAGCGTCCAGAGCTTTTAAAGGTAATTCCATTAAAATATATTAGTTCGTATATAGGCGTTACAGCACAGGCGTTAAGCCGTATTCGTAAACGGCTTTCTTAACTTAGGTTCATTGTAAAACATATTTCGCAGAAGTAACTTTGCGAAAATTTTTTATATATGATTATTATTCTTTTCGTCCTTACGCTTTGGTATGGTGGATTATTTTTTCAGTCGTTTTTTTTACACCGTTATGCAGCGCATCAAGTATTTACCATGTCTAAAACCATGGAACGCATTACCTTTATTTTAACTTGGGTTTTTCAAGGCTCTAGTTATTTAAGCGCTTATGGTTATGGTATTATGCACCGTATACATCATGCCTATACAGATACCGAAAAAGACCCGCACTCCCCTGCTTACGATGCTAATTTGTTTGCTATGATGTGGAAAACTAAAACAATTTATCAAGATATTAATATGGGGCGTGTAAAAGTCGATGAGCGTTTTACTAAAAATGTACCACAATGGAAACGTTTTGATGCTTTTGCTAGCTCTAGGTTTTCTAGATTAATATGGATAGTATTATATGTTTTGTTTTTTGTTTGCTTTGTTTCTAGTCCTTGGCAATGGTTATTATTACCTATAACCTTTTTAATGGCTCCTATTCATGGTGTTATTATTAACTGGTTTGGTCACATCTATGGTTATGTAAATTTTAAAATGAAAAACACTAGCAAAAACCTCTTTCGTTTCGATTTTTTAATGATGGGAGAAGGTTACCATAATAATCATCATAAACATGCCAGCCGTGCTAATT
>NZ_JBSHNS010000507.1:0-4994 GCF_053601635.1 Pontimicrobium sp. MEBiC01747 | reverse complement strand
ATTTTACGGTAGCCTCTTGCTTAATGCCACCGCCTCCAAAATACCATAGCTACAATTTAATAGAAGACAACACAAATAATAATACACTTTCTATAAAAAATCCTGAATTTAGTACAATTTACACAGGAAATAGGTATTTATGGTCTACATTACATTTAAAGCTTTTAACTTTAAATAATACAAAGCTAAATATTAATGCTATTGACTTTAGCTCTAAAGCCTTTGAGAGCGATTCATTGGTTGTTAAATTTGTACCTAACGGAAAAACGATAACACCAAACATCCCAATAGATGTAAAACCAAATGACACCTTAAACCTTGTGATTTTATTCATGAATAAAAACAGAAGACATGCTATAAAAAGAAAGCCGTTTTTAAACCTAAAGAAAACAGATACTACGACAATTAATCTAGAAATTAACAACCAGAAATATCGCTTACTTTATGAATAGACACTGTATTATTCTGATAATAAATGTTTAAAATTCACTTAACCTTTAAAGTAAACCTACTTACTCTTCTGCCCTACAAAATTATGATCCTTCAATTTAAACAGTACATTAAAGGTGGTTAAACTTCCATAAATACGTGTAATATATTGTTGTAAATCTATCTTTTCTTGTTCTTCTAAATTACTAGAATTCACCTTTTGTTCCATAACACGTAATCGGTCACGTACCATGGTAATTTTATGGAAAAAACTATCAATTGGTAACTCTTTCCCTTTTAAATTGGTGTCGCTAGGTTCTAAAATTAACTTTCCACCTTTCCATTTATCGGCAATCGGGACAATTTCAGAAACATCACTGTAACGTTTCAAAATATGCCTTAAACTACTTTCAATATCAAAAAAACTAATGGTATCTACATCTTTATCGGCAGCTTCAATAACTTCCACATCTGCATCTAAATCTATCGTTTCTAAACCATTATCAATAAAAGTTACCCAATACTGTTTAGAGTCTACATTAGTTACTACACCTTTTCCATATTCTGGATGATTGATTCTTGATCCTATTCCTAATAATTTCATAAGCATAACCCGAGAAAGCGGGTATCTTGTTTGTGTATTAAACTTGTTTTTCAGTTTTAAATTTAAACATAAAATTAGAAAAACAGCAAAGGATCTCTTCACTTTATTTTAACAATAAATCATAACTAACTCATTTCAAAAAGAAAGGCAAAACCCGTATCTTCGCAAATCTGTTTTAACAAGCTACAGAATTACTTATGTCTATTACAAATTTCGAAGAAAATATAGAAGTTCAAGGCGCAAGAGCCCACAACTTAAAAAATATCGATGTTACCATCCCTAGAGAAAAACTAGTTGTTATAACTGGACTTTCTGGAAGTGGAAAATCGTCTTTAGCTTTCGATACTATTTATGCCGAAGGACAACGCCGTTACATAGAAACGTTCTCTGCTTATGCTAGGCAATTTCTAGGTGGTTTAGAGCGCCCAGATGTAGATAAAATTGATGGTTTATCTCCTGTAATTGCCATTGAGCAAAAAACAACCAGTAAATCACCACGATCTACCGTAGGAACCATAACAGAGATTTACGATTTTCTTCGTTTATTATTTGCTAGAGCAAGTGATGCTTACAGTTATAATACTGGTGAAAAAATGATTAGTTATAGCGATGAACAAATTAAATCGTTAATAACCGAAAGTTTTAAAGGTAAACGCATTAACATTTTAGCTCCAGTAATTAGATCTAGAAAAGGACATTATCGTGAATTATTTGAACAAATTGCTAAACAAGGCTTTGTTAAAGTAAGAACCGATGGTGAAATAAAAGACCTTGTAAAAGGTATGAAGTTGGATCGTTACAAAACACATGATATTGAAATTGTTATAGATAGACTTAAAATTGATGACAATGCGGATAACGATAAACGTTTAACCGAAACTATAAATACGGCCATGTATCATGGAGACGATGTACTAATGGTTATAGATCAAGACTCGCAAGAAGTACGCTATTTTAGTCGTAATTTAATGTGTCCATCTTCGGGAATCTCGTATCCAAACCCTGAGCCTAATAATTTTTCATTTAACTCACCAAAAGGTGCTTGCGATAACTGTAATGGTATTGGAGACTTATACCAAGTAAATGAAAATAAAATTATTCCAGACGATTCCCTTTCTATAAAAAATGGAGCATTAGCGCCACATGGTCCTGCTAAAAAAAGCTGGATTTTTAAACAGTTAGAATTAATTGCAGACCGTTATAAATTTAAATTAACCGATGCCTATAAATCCATCCCAAAAGAAGCAAAACAGCTTATTTTATATGGCGGGAATGATAAATTTTCGGTAGAAAGCAAAACTTTAGGCATTACCCGTGATTATAAAATAGATTTTGAAGGCGTTGCCAATTTTATTGAAAACCAATATAAAAATGCAGAATCGACTTCTTTAAAACGTTGGGCAAAAGAATACATGGATAAAATTGAATGTCCCGTATGCAAAGGCTCTCGTTTAAAACAAGAATCTTTATACTTTAAAATAAATGGTAAAAATATTGCCGAATTAGCGCATAAAGACATTGTTGAACTAGCAGAGTGGTTTCAAGATTTAACCAAACATTTATCTGAAAAGCAATTTAAAATTGCCGAAGAAATTATTAAAGAAATAAAAGCACGTTTACAGTTTTTAGTAGATGTAGGACTTACCTATTTATCATTAAATAGAAGTTCAAAATCTTTATCTGGTGGCGAAGCACAGCGTATACGTTTAGCCACACAAATTGGCTCGCAGTTGGTAGGTGTATTATATATTTTAGACGAACCAAGCATAGGACTACACCAACGTGATAATGAAAAATTAATTAACTCCTTAGTAGCTTTACGAGACATAGGAAACTCTGTTATTGTTGTTGAACATGATAAAGACATGATAGAACGTGCCGATCATGTTATAGATATCGGACCAAGAGCTGGAAAACATGGAGGCCAAATTATTAGTGAAGGTACTCCAAAAGAGCTACTTACGCATAACACCTTAACTGCAGATTATTTAAATGGTACAAAGGCTATAGAAATTCCTAAAGAACGAAGAAAAGGAAACGGAAATTTTATCGAGTTAAAAGGCTGTACAGGAAATAATTTAAAGAACGTTTCTGTAAAAATTCCATTAGGAAAAATGATTGGAGTAACAGGAGTTTCTGGTAGCGGAAAATCGACACTAATAAACGAAACTCTCTACCCTATTTTAAATGCCTATTATTACAATGGTGTAAAAAAACCAATGCCTTATAAAAGTATAAAAGGGTTAGAACATTGCGATAAAGTTATAGATATTAACCAATCTCCAATTGGTAGAACGCCTAGAAGTAACCCAGCGACCTACACAGGTACCTTTGGAGAAATACGTAGTCTGTTTGCAAAAATCCCTGAAGCCATGATTAGAGGTTACAAACCAGGGCGTTTTAGTTTTAATGTAGCTGGTGGACGTTGCGAAACCTGTAAAGGAGGAGGCTTAAAAGTTATAGAAATGAATTTCCTGCCAGATGTTTACGTAGAATGCGAAACCTGCCAAGGTAAACGTTTTAATCGCGAAACATTAGAGATTCGTTATAAAGGAAAAAGTATTAGCGATGTGCTCAACATGACTATAAATGACGCGGTAGACTTCTTTGAGAACATTCCTAAAATTCATAAAAAACTAAAAACCATAAAAGACGTTGGTTTAGGATATATTACTCTAGGACAGCAAAGCACAACACTTTCTGGTGGTGAGGCACAACGTATAAAACTTGCAACAGAACTTAGTAAAAGAGATACGGGTAATACCTTCTATATTTTAGATGAGCCTACAACCGGCTTACATTTTGAAGACATTCGTGTACTAATGCTAGTCTTAAATAAATTAGCAGATAAGGGCAATACTGTATTAATTATTGAGCATAATTTAGACGTTATAAAAACAGTAGACCACATTATAGATATAGGTTACGAGGGCGGAAAAGGTGGTGGAAAAGTTGTTGTAGAAGGCACACCTGAGGTTGTTGCTAAACACAAAAAAAGCCATACCGCACGTTTTCTAAAAAAAGAACTAGCCTAAAGCAAATAATATATCCTCTACAAAAGCTAGCTATTGTAGAGGATATATTTGGACTAATTCTAGAGTTTTCAGCTTTTCTTATTTAAGTTATATTTTATACTTCGCACAAATATCCCGCATAAACCTCTAGCAATCAACAGGAAAAAACCTATAAACATATTAGGTAAATTCCTTTTTTATTCAAGCCCTTCACAATTTACATTTTTACACCTATCTTAGAGCTTAAATACATACAAAAAACAATTATAACTAAAATTGTTTTTGTTGTTTAATAACATAATTTAAAGTACTATCTTTCGAGGCTTTTAAAATTTGAAAAGAACATGAGAAAAGAACAACATCATAAAGATTGGAATGAAAATAAAACAAATGACTCTTGGGCTATATTCAAGATCATGGGGGAATTTGTTAACGGATTTGAGAAAATGAGTCAAATAGGACCATGTGTTTCTATTTTTGGTTCGGCAAGAACTAAACCAGAAGATAAATATTATAAACTAGCAGAAAGCGTTGCAAAAGGTATTGTAGAAGCAGGATATGGGGTTATTACTGGTGGTGGACCAGGAATAATGGAAGCAGGAAATAAAGGAGCACATTTAGCAGGAGGAACTTCTGTTGGATTAAATATAGAACTCCCTTTCGAGCAACACGATAATCCATATATAGATAGCGATAAGAGTTTAGACTTTGATTACTTTTTTGTTAGAAAAGTAATGTTTGTAAAATACTCACAAGGTTTTGTAGTTATGCCAGGAGGTTTTGGAACTTTAGATGAATTATTTGAAGCTATTACACTTATACAAACTAATAAAATTGAAAAGTTTCCTATTATTTTAGTAGGCACAGAGTTTTGGTCTGGACTTATGGACTGGGTAAAAGCGACACTTTTAGACAAATTCTCTAACATTAGTCCTAAAGACTTAGAC
>NZ_JBSHNS010000506.1:0-9610 GCF_053601635.1 Pontimicrobium sp. MEBiC01747 | reverse complement strand
GTTATAAATTCATCTAGATTAAAAATAGTTTTTTGTGGAAGAATAGCATAATATTTTCCTAAATCATACGTATTCATGGCATCAGAGACCGTAATCATTTCTTCATGTAACTTCTCACCTGGACGGATACCTACTACTTTTTGTTCGCAATTAGGTCCAATTGCCGTTGCTACATCTACAATTTTATATGATGGAATTTTTGGAACAAACACTTCTCCTCCCCATGCTTTTTCTATTGCATCAAAAACCATCTGGCAACCATCTTCTAACGAGATGTTAAAACGTGTCATTTTTGGGTGCGTTATAGGTAAAACCCCTTCTGCTCTTTTCTTTAAAAAGAAAGGCATTACCGAGCCATTAGACCCCATAACGTTTCCATATCTTACTACTGAGAACTTAACGTCTCTTTTCCCTTTAATATTATTAGCTGCAATAAATAACTTATCTGAAGCTAATTTAGTTGCTCCATATAAATTTATCGGTGCTGCTGCTTTATCTGTTGAAAGTGCTACAACATCTTTTACACCACAGTGTAAGGCTGCTGCTATAACATTTTCTGCCCCTAGAATATTTGTTTTTACACATTCCATAGGGTTATATTCGGCCAAGTGTACATGCTTCATTGCTGCTGCATGAATAACAATATCTATCCCTTCGAAAGCGCTAATTAAACGCTCTTTATCTCTTACATCGCCTATAAAATAACGAATAGCTGGATATTCATGTTCTGGAAAATCCATTGCCATTTGAAAATGTTTTTGTTCATCTCTAGAAAGAATAACTAAACGTTTAACTTCTGGGTTACGTTCTAGAATTAATTTGGTAAACATTTTTCCAAAAGAGCCTGTCCCTCCTGTTATTAATATCGATTTTCCGTTTAAATCTAAATTCATATTCTTACTATTTATATATTCCACAGAAATCTATGGCGTTTTTTGTTTTCTCTAAAGTTAAAAATTCTTTGTGTGCTACTAAATAGGCGATAATATCTGCTTCTTCAATAGCTTTTTTAGTTGGTATTATATTATAATTTTTATGTGTATCTATATTAGGTTCCACTGCAAGCACATCAAAATTATCCTTTAATAATGTATCTACTACCAATACAGCTGGGGACTCTCTTAAATCATCTATGTTAGGCTTAAATGCTAACCCCATAGCAGCAATTTTTGGTTTTTTCCCGTTATTTAGTTCAAATTGTAATGCAGCATTTTTAATTTTTTCTATAACCCATTCGGTTTTATAATTATTTATTTCTCTGGCTGTTCTTATTATTTTTGCTTCTTCAGGAAATTCAGAAACAATAAACCATGGGTCTACTGCTATACAGTGCCCTCCTACTCCTGTTCCTGGTTGTAGGATATTAACTCTTGGGTGTTTATTTGCTAGTCTTATTAGCTCCCATACATTTATTCCTGCTTTATCTGATATAATAGATAATTCATTCGCAAAAGCAATTTGTACATCTCTAGAAGAATTTTCTACTAGCTTACACATCTCTGCTGTTTTGGCATTTGTTTTATGTAGTTCTCCTTTTACAAAGTATTTGTAAAACCAAGCAGCTTTATCTGTAGATGCTTCATTTACTCCTCCTATGGCTCTATCATTATGCTCTAATTCATGAATTACATTTCCTGGTAAAACTCGTTCTGGGCAATAAGCCATAAAAATTTTGCCTTTTAAGTCTGGTCTTTGTGAAAAAATAACTTGCTCCATTTTTTCTGTTGTTCCCACTGGACTTGTAGACTCTATAATTATTAAGGCTCCTTCTTTTAATGTAGATAGAATTGCTCTAGTTGCAGATTCCACATACGAAATATCTGGTTGATGGTTTTCTTTAAAAGGCGTTGGTACAGCTATTAAATAGACATCTGCCTCTTCTGGAGTTGTGCTTGCTTTTAAGAATCCTTCTTTTACTACATGGTGTACTAAACCATCTAAATCTGGTTCTACAATATGTATTTCTCCTTTATTTATTGTATCGACTACTCTTTGGTGTATGTCTACCCCAGTTACATTAATACTTTTACTTGCTATTAATGCGGCTGTTGGAAGCCCTATGTAACCAAGCCCAACCATTACTACTTTTGGTTTATTACTCATTATAGGTTAGATATAAATTTTACGATTTTACTACATCCTGTTCCATCTCCATATGGATTATGTAGCTTACTCATTTTAGTGTAGGCTTCTTTATCTTTTAATAGATAATTAGCCTCTTTAATTATTTTATTTTTGTCTGTTCCAACTAAAAAAACAGTACCCGCTTCAACGGCTTCTGGTCTTTCTGTTGTGTCTCTCATTACTAAAACCGGCTTCCCTAAGCTTGGTGCTTCTTCTTGTACTCCTCCACTATCTGTTATTATTATATAGGACATATTCATTAACCAAACAAATGCTGGGTATGATAGTGGTTTTATTAGTTTAATATTTTCAACATCTCCCAATAGTTCATATACTGGTTTTTGAACATTTGGGTTTAAATGAACAGGGTAAATAATTTGTGCGTCTGTATGTTCTATTGCTAATTGTTTTAGCGCACTACATATATCGATAAATCCTTGACCATGATTTTCTCTTCTATGGCCAGTTACTAATATTAGTTTTTTAGATTGGTCTACAATAGTTTTTAAATAATTAACCTCATCATCATTATAGTTAATAGAGCTTACTTTTTTTGAACTAAATTGAAGTGCGTCTATTACTGTATTACCTGTAATTATTATATTTTTTTCTGATATATTTTCGTTTAATAGATTTTGTTGAGAGGTCTCTGTTGGTGCAAAATGATAATCTGATACACTTCCAGCGATACTTCTATTAACTTCTTCTGGAAAGGGGGATCTTTTGTTAAATGTTCGTAAACCAGCTTCTACATGACAAATTTTTGCTCCTGAATAAAATGCTGCTATACTTGCTGCCATGGTTGTTGTTGTATCTCCATGTACGTAAACGTAGTCTGGTTTAAATTCTTCTAGAACTGGTTTTAAACCATTTATTATATCTGCTGTTAAAGAATATAAGTTTTGATTTGGCTTCATTAAGTCCAAATCATAGTCCGGTGTTATTTCAAAAAAGGATAAAACTTGGTCTAGCATCTCTCTATGTTGAGCTGTTATACATACTTTTGTATTAAACTCATTATTATGTTTTAAAAATTCTTTAACCAAAGGCGCCATTTTAATAGCTTCTGGTCGAGTACCAAAAATGATTAGATTTTTTTTCATAGGGATTCTATAATACAACCTGTTTTTTGAATGCTTATTTTTTCAATTTGCAAAAGTACTGTTTTATATATTATTAATAACATGTTCAATATTTTTATTCTATTAAATACTATAATCTAGCTGTAACTATTTCTTTTGGCAAGAATCCTTTTAAATCAAACAAAACGGTATCTTTTTTGACTATATTTTTCCAATCAAGCAACTTAAATTCCTTGTGTGCCACAGCTAAAATAATACCTTGATAGTCTTCTATTATTTGAGAGATTAAATCAATATTATATTCTTTTTTAACTTCATCTTTATCGGCAAAAGAGTCGTATACATCTACTTTAAAACCAAACTCTTGTAACTCGTCTATTACATCTATAACTCTAGTATTCCTTATATCTGGACAGTTTTCTTTAAATGTAATACCTAATACTAAAATTCTATTGTTTTTAATTGTATGTCCTTTTTTTGCTAATAGTTTTACTAATTTATTAGCCACAAACATACCCATATTAGAATTTATTCTTCTTCCTGCTAAAATAACTTCTGGGTGGTATCCTAATGATTCAGCTTTATGTGTTAAATAATATGGATCTACACCAATACAATGCCCTCCAACCAAGCCTGGAGTAAATGGTAAAAAGTTCCATTTTGTTTTGGCAGCTTCTAGCACTTCATGTGTATCTATTTCTAATTTATCAAAAATAATCGCCAATTCATTAATAAATGCAATATTTAAATCTCTTTGTGTATTTTCTATTACTTTAGCTGCTTCTGCTACTTTTATAGATGAAGTTTTATGTGTCCCCGCAAAAATTATTAGCTTGTATAATTCATCGACAAAATTTGCTGTTTTTGGTGTACTTCCAGATGTTACTTTTACTATATTATTTATTTTATGCTTTTTATCTCCGGGGTTTATTCTTTCTGGTGAATAACCACAATAAAAATCTTCATTAAATTTTAAACCACTATTATTAGCTAAAATTGGCACGCAAACTTCTTCTGTACAACCGGGATAAACTGTGGATTCGTATATAACTACATCTCCCTTTTTTAAAACAGAGCCTACAGTTTTACTTGCCATTTCTATAGGTTTCAAATTAGGAGATTTTGATTTTGTTATTGGTGTAGGAACTGTAACTATATATATATTTGCCGCTCTTAAATCTTCTACGACACTTGTAAACGTAAGTGTTTTTGCAAGTTTTAAATCTGAAGAGGATACTTCTAATGTATGATCATTATTAGATATTAATTCATTTATTCTATTTGTATTAATATCAAAACCTATTACTGCTATTCCTTTTTTGGAAAACTCGACTGCTAATGGTAATCCCACATAACCTAATCCTATTACAGCTATTTTATTTTTATTCATCATTAATATTAAAAAATTAAAAAAATGATATTTTATAATCGTTTTTTGTTCTATTCTATAGAATCAGTTAATATAACTCTTTCTATACTATATTCCCAATTAGGTGCTGTTTTAGCTACAAGGTTGTTTGCTTTGCTTTTAGACAAAACACTATATCTAGGTCTTTTGGCCTTAGTTTTAAAAGAATCTACAGGAGTTATTTTTGATATGTTATAATGATTATAGTGACTAGCTATTTCTATTGCAAAATCATACCAAGTTGCTTCCCCTTCATTACTATAATGATAGACACCAAAATTTCTACTTCTAGACAATATTAAGGTATAAATAAATTCTGCTAAATCAATACAACTTGTAGGAGTCCCTGTCTCTGCTGTTGTTATTTTAAGCGATTGATTTTCATTAATCTTATTAACTATTGTTTTAAAAAAGTTTTTTCTGTATTTAGAATATAACCAAGAGGTTCTTATTATAAAATACTTCACAGTAATTTCTTTTATATATTGTTCTCCAGCATACTTTGACCTACCATATTCATTTAGTGGATTAGCCATATCTGTTTCTAAGTAAGGAGTCTTTTTTTCGCCATCAAAAACGTAATCTGTAGAAATATGTATTAAAATTATGTTATTTTTATTACAAATAGTTGCTATATTTTTAACTGCTTCCGCATTAATTTTAAAAGCAAGCTCTTGAGAATCTTCTGCTTGCTCAACATTAGTATATGCAGCACAGTTAATACAGTAATCAAAATTAGTTTCTTTAAAAAAAGCTTTAAGTTTTTCTACATTACTAATATCTAAATCCGCTTTTTTAACAAAAACAAATTCAATATTCTTGTCGTTTTCAAAAAACAATTCTTTTATAGTCTGCCCTAGTTGTCCATTAGCTCCAGTAACTAAGACTTTTTTATTATTCATAATTTTGCGTCTTCAAGTTTTGGCAAAATTGCATCTTTTTCTGAAATATTCAATTGATTTGAAGGTAATTCCCAATCGATATTTAAAACTGGATCATTATAAATAATACCTCCTTCTGCAGTTTTATTGTAAAAATTATCACATTTATATGAAAAAATAGCAATATCACTAAGTACAACAAATCCATGAGCAAAACCTCTTGGGACAAATAATTGTTTTTTATTTTCGCCACTTAATTCTACAGAAACGTATCGTCCATATGTTTTAGAATTCCTCCTAATATCTACAGCTACATCCAAAACATTACCTCGTATAACACGAACTAACTTAGCTTGCGCATATTCACCTGTTTGATAATGCAACCCTCTTAAAACACCTTTAGAAGAATAAGACTCATTATCCTGAACGAAAGTTGTTTTTGTTCCTGTTTGTTTATTAAAAAGACTATTATTAAATGTTTCAAAAAAATAACCTCTTTGATCGTAAAAAACCCTAGGTTCTATAACAAAACACCCTTCAAGATTTGTTTCAATAACTTTCATATATAGCTGTGTTATTTTTCTAAAATGCTTAGCAGGTGCTTGCCATAGCCGCTTTTTATTAATGGTTGTATAAGGTTTTTTAATTGATTTTTGTCTATGTAACCCATTCTGTAAGCTACTTCTTCAATAGCTCCAATTTTTAGCCCTTGCCTTTCTTCTATTACCTGAACAAACTGAGAAGCTTGCATTAGCGAATTAAAAGTCCCTGTATCTAACCAGGCAGTTCCTTTATCTAATACACTAACTTTTAATTTTTTCCGCCTTAAATACTCTTTATTAACGTCTGTAATTTCTAATTCTCCTCTATGACTTGGTTTTATATTTTTTGCTATACGAACTACATTATTATCATAAAAATATATACCAGGTACTGCATAATTAGATTTAGGTTTTTTTGGCTTTTCTTCTATAGAAATTGCCTCTCCATTGTTATCAAATTCTACAACACCGTAACGCTCTGGATCTAAAACATGATAAGCATATATAATACCTCCTTCTGGATTATTATTTGCTTGTAGTAATTTTTCTAACCCTGTTCCATAAAATATATTATCTCCTAATATTAAAGCGACTTTATCTTTACCTATAAATTCTTCTCCAATTATAAATGCTTCTGCTAACCCATTAGGGGCCTCTTGCACTGCATATTGAAAATTGCATCCAAACTTTTTTCCATCACCTAGAAGAGCTTCGAAAAGAGGTAAATCGTGAGGTGTAGATATTATTAAAATCTCTTTAATTCCTGACGACATTAATGTAGATAAAGGATAATATATCATTGGCTTATCATAAATAGGCATTAATTGCTTACTTACCGCCAACGTTAATGGGTGCAGTCGTGTGCCTGATCCTCCAGCTAGTATTATTCCTTTCATCTATTTTTTATAAATTATTTTTAAAAGAACTAATTATCATACTTCTTTAAATACCAATCAATGGTTTTTTTAATACCTGTCTCAAAGTTTTCATCGGCTTTCCACCCAAGATTCATTTCTATTTTTGAGGCATCTATTGCATATCTAAAATCATGCCCAGGTCTATCTTTTACAAATGTTATCTGTTCTTTATAAGATTTTTTAGATGGTTTTATTTCATCCAAAATTCTACAAATAGTGTCTGCTATATATAAATTATCTCTTTCATTTCTACCTCCTATGTTATAGGTCTCTCCTGTTTTACCTTTTTTGTAAACCAAATCAATGCCTTTACAATGATCTAAAACATATAACCAATCTCTTATGTTTTTACCATTCCCATAAATAGGTATTTGCTCTCCTGTAATAGCTTTTCTAATTATTGTAGGAATGAGCTTTTCGTTATGTTGTTTAGGCCCATAGTTATTAGAGCAATTGGTAGTAACTACATTCATTCCATAAGTATGAAAATAACTTCTAACAATAAAATCTGAAGATGCTTTAGATGCACTGTATGGACTATTAGGAGCATAAGGTGTTTGTTCAGTAAATAACCCATTTTCTCCTAAAGTTCCATAAACTTCGTCTGTAGATATATGGTGAAATCGACAATCTTCATAGCCTTCTTTTATTTTATTAGGCCCCTTCATCCAATATTTTTTTGCTGTTTCTAAGAGATTAAATGTCCCTACAATATTTGTATTTATAAATGCTCCTGGATCGGTTATAGAATTATCTACGTGTGACTCTGCAGCAAAATGAATAACACCATTGAAATTATATTTATTAAACTGTTCTTCAATTAAATTACCATCACAAATATCTCCTTCGATAAAGGTGTAGTTTTCATGATTATAAATTTCTTTTAAATTAGTCAGTTCTCCTGCATAAGTTAGTTTATCTATATTTACTACCTTGGTGTTTTTATTTTTTTCTAAAAAAAAAGGTATAAAATTAGAACCTATAAAACCTGCTCCTCCTGTGACTAAAACCGTATTAGTTTTCATATTGCATTGCATATTTTATAATTCTTATTATTATATAAATCAAGCATAACATAACAAAAGCTAATAATGGAAAAATAATAGAATACCTTTCTTTAAAGGTGATTTTTTGATTTCCTACTCTTTGAAAACTAGATATTACATCTACAAAAACATCTTTAGATATCGCTTTTTCTTCTAACTCTCTTAATTGCTCTCTTAATTTTATTTCTTTTTCAAGTAACTCGTATTCTTTTGTTCCTGATTTTTCTTGCTGCAGAGAAAACCCTCCTAATTTAAAATCCTTACTAGGATTCTTTGTTTCTTCTTGTAAAACATCTATATAAATTCTTTGTAGGGAGTCTACTTCTTTTAAGTTTTCAAGAATATTCTTTTTTTCTAACTCATATAATTTATTCTCTTTCTTTTTCTTTCTTTCAGAAAAATCATTTGTGAATGCCGAATTAATACCATATTCTAAATCTTTAAAAATATCCTTTTTGTAAGATTCTACTGTTATTAAAAATAAGCTTCCAGAATATATACTTCGATTATCTATATAGTCTTCGAATGATACATTTTCTACACTAGAACTGTCTAATGCTCTTAAAAAACCTTGATATTGTAAAACTTTATCGTTTTCTGTTTCAGGTCCAGGTTCAATTTTAAAAGATTTTACTTTATCTATATCAATCTTTACAGTATCGTTTTTTACGAAAATAGCTTTTAATGTATTATAATCTTGATTGGCAATTAGAGCATTAAAATAATTAATATTAGTAACTAACTGATATTTAGAGTCAAAATATGGCCTCACCAACATGTCTGAGCTATATACTTTGGGTTTATTTCGCTCAAGAACGTATCCTAATATAGCAGTAGCAATAATTACACTTGCAATTATTTTCCAATTAATAACAACAGACTTAATAATAATTATTATTACTGAAAAAATTGACTTTAAAATGGAACCTATAAAATTAAAAAGTCTAGTAAACAGATTGCCTATTATATTAAAAAATACAACTAAGTCGACTTCTTCAGATGTATTTTTATTCGATGGTAATTCTTTACTCATAATTGCGGTAAAATGGTTAATTAAATATTTGTTTTAAAATCTTTCTAGTTATTAAATAGGTTGGTCGAACTCCAGAGGTTCCTAACCCTCCAGATGCTAAAGTACCTCCTGTTTCTAATGGGTTATCACTAGCATAATAAGCATATCTTACTTTTACATCTAGGTTAATACTTCCTCTTACTTTTGATGACGCTTGAATAGCTTTTTGATAGTGTGCTCCCTCCATTTCTAATCCAATAACATTCCATGTTGAATTGAAAAAGAACTTTAATATGTCTTTATTTTGTAATGATGTTCCTAACACCGAAATCATAGAACCTTCGTATACATCTACACCTTGCCCTTCAAGATCAGACTTACTTAATTCATTTTTAAAAGGATAATTATCTGCTGTGCCTTCAAAAATATGTGCAGACGGTATCATTATATCTCCTTTTCCTCCTTCTAAAATTCCAGCCTTCCCCATTACAGAAATAGATTCTACATTTAAGTGAACTTTAGTACCTTTATCCCCATAAGGTTTTAAAAGTTCATCTATAGTTTCATAAGCTTGTTCACCAAAAGCATAATCCATAAC
>NZ_JBSHNS010000505.1:0-3483 GCF_053601635.1 Pontimicrobium sp. MEBiC01747 | reverse complement strand
GTACTACTCTATATACAGAAGAAGGAGAAGCTTGGACTATAAAGAAAGGAAAAATTCGAGGCGAGGAAAGTCATGGTATGATCTGTGCTGAAGATGAACTAGGTCTAGGAAAATCTCATGATGGTATCATGGTTTTAGATAATGACACTAAAGTAGGAACTCCTGCTTCTAGTTTATTTGATATTGAAAATGATCAAGTCTTCGAGATTGGTTTAACACCAAACCGAGCTGATGCTATGAGCCATTTTGGTACTGCTCGCGATTTAAAAGCAGGATTACAACAAAAGGATATTACTTTAGAATTAATTACACCTTCTGTTAGTGCTTTTCATGTTGAGAATAGAACTTTAAAAATAGATGTTGAGGTATTAAATAAAGAATTAGCACCTCGCTATTGTGGGGTAACAATATCTGGGGTAAAAGTTGGAGAATCTCCTGCATGGATACAACATAGATTAAAAGCTATTGGTTTAGCGCCCATAAATAATATTGTAGATATTACTAATTATGTTTTACATGAATTAGGGCAACCACTTCATGCTTTTGATGCTAATAAAATTGCAGGTAATAAAATTGAAGTAAAAACCGTAGAAGCTGGTACTAAATTTACTACTTTAGATGGTCTTGAGCGTGAATTACATGAAGATGATTTAATGATTTGCGATACAGAAAAACCATTATGTATTGCAGGGGTTTTTGGAGGTTTAGATTCTGGAGTCTCAGAACAAACCACTAATATCTTTTTAGAAAGTGCCTACTTTAACCCTGTTAGTGTTAGAAAAACAGCAAAACGCCACGTTTTAAATACCGATGCTTCTTTTAGGTTTGAAAGAGGTATAGACCCAAATATTACAGAATATGCTTTAAAACGTGCTGCTTTATTAATACAAGATATTGCAGGCGGAGAAATTACTAGTGATATTTCTGATGATTACTCTAATAAAATAGAAGATTTTCAGGTACGTATTAGTTTCGATAACGTTACAAGATTAATAGGACAAGAAATACCTAGAGAAACAATAAAAAGCATTCTTTCTTCTTTAGAGATTAAGGTTAATAATGTAACAGAAGCTGGTTTGGGCCTTACTGTACCTGCTTATAGAAATGATGTACAGCGTGAAGCAGATGTTATAGAAGAAATACTTCGTGTGTATGGCTATAATAACATTGAAACTACAACAAAATTAAACGCATCCATTTCTAACACATCTAGATTTGAGGATCATAAATTACAAAACGTAGTTGGTAATCAACTAGCGTCTCAAGGTTTTTACGAAATCCTATCTAATTCGTTAACCACTCCTAATTATATTAAATTAAGCGAGCAATTAAAGGAAGAGCATAATATTACTATGCTAAACCCTTTAAGTAATGATTTATCTGTAATGAGACAATCGTTATTATTTTCTGGTTTAGAATCTATATTACATAATATAAATAGAAGGCAGAGCGATTTAAAGTTATTTGAATTTGGTAAAACTTACCATAATTATAACGATAAGCGTGAAGAATATAAACACTTAACTTTGTTTACTACAGGTAATAAAGTAGCAGAAAACTGGAGTGTAACAGCAACCAAAAGTGATTTCTTTTATTTAAAAGGAACTATTATAGCACTTTTAGAACGTTTAGGAATTAATAGATATAGATCTGCTCCTACTAAAAATGATGTGTTTAGCGAAGGTATGCAGTTTGAACAAGGTAAAATGCCTTTAGTATCTTTTGGAGTTGTTAAAAACTCTATTTTAAAACACTTTAGCATTTCTCAAAATGTTTTATTTGCCGATTTTAATTGGGATAATATTATTGAAGTTGCTAAACGTAATAAAATTAAATTTACTGCTATACCAAAATATCCAGAAGTTCGTCGAGATTTTGCGTTATTGTTAGATGATAATGTTACATTTGAACAGATACATACAATTGCCAAACAAACGGAAAAACAATTACTTAAAAATGTAAGTTTGTTTGATGTCTACGAAGGTAAAAATCTACCTAAAGGTAAAAAGAGTTATGCTGTAAGTTTTATGTTTCTAGATGAACACAAAACACTTACAGACAAGGTTATTGATAAAATAATGAATAAATTACAATCTAATTTTGAAAACAAGTTAGGTGCAGAATTAAGATAATTATGACTGAACAAAATTCTCCAAAAAACAATAAAAATATTTTTAATTTACTATTAGGATTCCTTTTTATTGGAGTTGGAGGCTATCGACTTTACAGTCATTATTTTACTGAAACAGTTTATAGTAATTTTAGATTAGTGCTATCTATTCTATTAATTGGTTTTGGTATCAATAGTTTTTATAAGTATTTTAAATAAAGGGTTAAAACCCAATATTGGCAAAATAATTTAACACCTTTGCTGTACTCATTGTTAAGCAATGAGTATAAATTAATATTTTAGCTTGAGCAAATACAATGTGTTGTATTTGCTCTTTTTTTGTTAAAAAACAAAAATCCTTACTAATTGTAAGGAAAATCCTTAGCGATATTAAACTAAAAAAGTATATATTCACGCCCTTACAAATCGCTGTACGTTAATAATTTAGTGAATAAGTAATTAGTTTAACCAACCAAATGCAACTAAATATCAAGTAATTTATTGTTTAATATTCAACCTAAACAATTTATTATTTTATGAAAAATTTATTTATAGCATTTTCAATGCTAACACTGGTTTCTATTACATTTACTTCTTGCACTACAGAACCAGTAACCGAAGATGAAAACATTACCGCTATTATCGACCCTGAAAAAGAATGTCCGCCAAACGACAGAAACTGTAACGGTATTCCTGACGACGAAGAATAGTTTATATTTAACAATTGTAGTCTTAATAGGGAGTTTGTCTCCTTTTATGCATATGTACTACGGAGTTAATGATCAAGAAGGCATATTTGGTTATAGATATATGTCTTCTTTTTTATGGGCAATTGGAGTTAGAATTAGCCTATTATGTTCAGCCCTCTTAATGTTATATGCAAGTAGTAAAGTTCAATATGAATATAAAATTATATTTAAAAATATTTCTTTATTACTTTTATTTGTTGCATCTTTTTTTATAGCTCACATATTATTACCTAAAAAGCAACTTTTCAACTCTAAAGACTTTCCTGCTTATTTCTATTGGCTAGCAATAATTTTAATATCTATTAGTAGTGTTAAAATTTTTAAGCTATTTGAAACACTAATGAATTTTACTGAAAATAAATTTAAATCTACTATATCTAACATCTTTAAATATATTGGAGATAATATGCATGCCATTAAAGATGAGGAAAAAGAAGACCAGGATATAAAGAGAGGTAAAATTATAAAAGAGACAATAGAAAATGTCAGATAATAATACAGGCAACTCAAATAAAAGGATAAAAGATTCAGGGGTAATCCCAGAAGAGTATATCGAAAAATTTAGTGAAAATTTAGATAAATATGAAGAACAACTGAAAAAAGAAAAGAAGGCTAATTTAAACG
>NZ_JBSHNS010000504.1:0-249 GCF_053601635.1 Pontimicrobium sp. MEBiC01747 | reverse complement strand
TGTTGCGTCGGCTATTGTTACTGTTGGCGCATTGTCGTTATCGGTGATCGTTACTGTTCCGCTTGGGTCCGTGTTTGCTGTGTTTCCGCTGGTTACTGTGCCATCGACGGTAAAGGTCTCATCGGCTTCATCTATGGCATCATCCGTGATTGGAATCACTACATCGACACTGGTGCTTCCTGCTGGAATGGTCACGGTTGTTGTTGTTACGGTGTAATCGCTTGTCCCGGCTGTGCCTGTTGTCGTGAC
>NZ_JBSHNS010000503.1:0-3075 GCF_053601635.1 Pontimicrobium sp. MEBiC01747 | reverse complement strand
GACTTACACACAGTACCTACGTGTTCTGGAGCAAGTCAGTCAGGAACATTAATATGGGATTCTACACCAACTACGTCTAGTGAATTTAATTGGGCGGCAGGAGCACTATCACAAACCTTAACGGATATCTCAGGAACAGGTATAAATGCTACCATTACATTTTCTGGAAGAACAGATACTTTTGCACCATGGAATGGTGGATCTAATGTAACACCTGGAGTGCATACAGATGCATCAGGAGGTACACCAGAAGTTTTAGAATTTTTCTCTAATGGATATTTAAATAGTGAAAACATAACAATTACTATAGATTTTTCATCTCCAATTGATGCTATAGGGTTTGATTTGTATCATGTTAACGGGGCAGGACCAAATGGAGATATTTTTACTATAACAGCAGAAGAAGCAATTGGAGGAGGTACAATTTTTCCAACATTTACATCATCACCTACACCATCATATACCGTTAATGCTGTAGGAGTTGTAGATTCTAATAATAATAGCACAGCAGGTAATAATGATCAAGTTGGAGTTAATTTTGCTAGCGCAAATAAAATATCGTCTATAACTTTAGTATGGGGAAATTGTTCAGCATGTTCAGATAACACAGTACATGGGTCATCGTTTAGTAATATTGCATTTTGTGCTGTAGCACCAGATCCAGAATTACAAGTAACAAAAACAGCGAATCCATCAGGAGATGTAAATACTGGAGATACAATTTCCTATACAGTTGAAGTCGAAAATATAGGTACTGTAGACGCTCAAAATATTGAAGTTGAAGATATTTTACCAGCAGGAGTAACATATACAGGTGGAACTGCAATGGTAACATACCCTGGAGGAGCACCAACAACAGGAAGTTTTACACATACTTTCGCACCACTTAATCAAACCTTTAATAGTACAGGATTAACACAATCATATACGGTAACAGCAAGCGATATTCCTGCAGGAGCAATAATAACATCGTATAGTTATGACGTAACAGTTAGTACAACAGATTGGTTGTCTGAAATTTCTTTAGTTGGTACATACCCTAGTGGTAGTGTTAACGGTACCTCATTTGGAGGTGATTCTGCAGGAAATAACGTTAATCAAACAGGTGCTGGGACAATAACAGGAACGCCATCTGCACTTGGAACATATACCTTTGTATGGGATGATCCAAATGATTTTGGAACTAATACTGTAAATACCGCATCATTTACAATTAATTACTCTATACCAGGTACTACAACTGTGGCAGCTAATGCTCCAGCAAATATGGTAACATCTGGAGATGCAATTACATTACAGCCAGGAGAAATAATGACAGTCACTTTTGATGTTACAGTAGATGCTAACGCTTCAGGTACACTTACTAATACGGCAAATGCAATCGCCGATTCTATGGTAACACCAGCAACAGATACAGCAAGTAATAATGTGATAGGAAACCCTTGTAATGCAACAACATCAGGTAATCCAGATAATGACAATGATAATGTAAGTGATATATGTGATTTAGATAATGATAATGATGGAATTTTAGATACTAATGAGTTAAGATGTGATCAAGCATCAATAGCAAATTCAACTTCTGGTTCAGGTGCTTTTCAAGATCAATTATACTTTTTCAACTGGACTGGGGCTGATTTTACAGATGGAATTCATGATGGAGATAGCCAAACATTTAATCTTCCAGACGGATTGGTAATTACTGCTACATTCTCAAATATAAGTAATGCGACAAATGCGGCAACATACTTACCTTCAGATATGCAAACATGGGGAGGGGCATTTATTCATAACTTATATAATACTCCTAGTTCTTCAGAGGCATTGTATGGAGCAGATGGAGCAGATGTGTCTTTAAGAGTTTCATTTACAGCAACAAAAGGAGGATTACCTTTTCCTATAGATCTTCTAGCTATAGACCCAGAGAGTACTAACACAAATGAAGATCTTATATACACTACAAATGGTGGTAATTGGACTTTATTAGAACAATACAATGGAGGAGGAGTTTGGAGTGGAGTTGGAACCACTACTTTAGAAGCTCTAGATACAGAACCATCAGGAGGTAATAGTATTTTTTACTCTAGAAATGCTACAGTTATTGATATTTCTATAAATCCTGGAGGACGAGAAGGTATTGCTTTTGGGATTTTACTTATATGTGACACAGATAATGATGGAATACCAGACTACTTAGATGTAGATTCTGATAATGATGGATGTAATGATGCTATAGAAGCAGGGCATACAGATACTACTCCAGCTGATGGAGAAGTAGATGGTACTGGGTATGATGCTAATGGACAAGTAACAGGAGCAACAACAGCATATACAGGAACAAATACAAATGTAATTACAGCAACTCAAGTAACAGTAAATACAGCACCAACAAATCAAACAGAATTAACAGGAGATTCTGCAACATTTACAACTACAGCTACAGCAGACTCAGCAACAAGCTATACCTCAGGAACGCCAGTTTATGGGACACCAGGAAATGCTAATTCAGGAATTAATTATCAATGGTACATTGGAGATCCAAATTCTGGAGGTGTAGCAATTACTGCAGGAGATACTAATTATTCAGGAGAAAACACCAATACATTAACAGTTAATGATGTAACAGGGTTAAATGGAACGCAGTATTGTGTTTTAATTACGCACGATGACAATACATGTATTAATCAAGTAAACTGTGCAACACTCACAGTAGATTCGTTAGTAACAGTAACAATAGCTGACGCAACAGTCAACGAAGGCGCCGGAACAGTAACCGTTCCAGTAAGCATCGATACCGTAAGTTCAACAGACGTTGTAGTGGATATTGTCACGACAACAGGCACAGCTGGGACAAGCGATTACACAGTCACGACAACAACCGTAACCATTCCAGCCGGTTCAACATCAGTAGACGTTGTTATTCCAATCACCGACGATGCCATAGATGAAGCCGATGAGACCTTTACCGTCGATGGCACAGTAACCAGCGGAAACACAGCAAACACGGACCCAAGCGGAACAGTAACGATCACCGATAACGACAATGCGCCAACAGTAACAATAGCCGACGCAACA
>NZ_JBSHNS010000502.1:0-1020 GCF_053601635.1 Pontimicrobium sp. MEBiC01747 | reverse complement strand
GTAGCCATTCCTCCAACAGAATGACCTATAATAATCTCAGGGTTAAAATGGTTAACAACTACATTTATACATTCTGAATATAAAACAGCATTAAACTGTTTCCCACTAGAAGCACCATGAGCAGGAGCATCTAAAGACACAATATTATAATTTAATTGTTGAAGCTGTTTTATTAATTTTTCCCAACGTTGTGTATTACTTTCCCAGCCATGCACTAATAAAACAGTAGGGCCGTTACCTTGCCAGCGGTAAGTAGCAATAGTAGTCCCTTCATATTGTAAGTTTAATTGTTCTGCTGTATTTAAAAAGGGACGTTGTTCTGGTTTTATACGTCCTTTTCTAGGGGTGGCAAATAAATTTAAAGCCTTAATAGAAGTGTATTTAGGCATTACATAACTTAATACGTTAAATGATGAACCAATAAGTTTTATAATAGTGTTCCCCATTTAGTTTTCTCTATTTACCAAATCCATAGAGAATGCGGGTGTACAAATAGCAATATATTCGCAAGCCTCTGTAAATGGATTTGAGTATTGTACACGGGTCCCGCTCATTATTTTAATAGATTGTCCAGCCTCTAATACCAGTTGTTCATCTTCAATAATAAATTGCTTTTTGCCTTTTATAATATAGGTATACTCATCAAACTCTGGAGTTTGAAATGGTTCGCTCCATCCAGCAGGAGCTACCATGTGTGCAATGCTTATTTGCGAATTATCATCGGTAGCATTTCCAAAATGTTCCTCAATGAGTTTTCCGTCTGTTGTTGGTACAACAAAAGGTGCATTCTGTATAGTATATTTTTTAGACATGATAGTATTGTTTAATTCGTATAACTTTTTTTATTAAAAATTACCAATCTAGCATAAAGAACTTAATTTTTGCTGTATCAGGAATTTGTATAGCTTCAATTTTTTTAGAAACATCAAAACGTAATTCGGCTGGTAACTCTTTTTTATCTATAGTATAGTATGTGTTGTTTTCATTAATAAAAACAACAATATTTCTTAAGGTATTTTG
>NZ_JBSHNS010000501.1:0-4754 GCF_053601635.1 Pontimicrobium sp. MEBiC01747 | reverse complement strand
GGTATTGGCTCTGCAATTAATGGCTTTATCTCTACAGTAATGGCTGTGCCTATAGCAAATTATATTGGAAGTTTTGTAGAAACTTCTGTATTACCTCTGTTTATTGGTTTTTCATTTTTTGGGTTATTATCTGTTTTAGCTTTTATTATAGTTAAACGACAAATGCGACTAGCTAGAGTATAAAACTACTAATAAAACATAAAGCATAATACTTATTATTGTTATGTTTTATAAACTATTGCGACATATAGGTAAACCTTAAATACTTTCATTTTGAAAAAAATTTCAGTTTTACTCTTATTTTTATTTTCTAGTGTAGCGTTTTCACAAAATATGAATAATGATATATTAGAAGAACTTTTTAATAAAGTAAGCGATACAGTACATGGCTCTAAAGGGCGATGGCAATTTAATATAGAACATGTGTCTTTTATTTGCTTAACTGATACTAACCATAATAGGATGCGTATTATTTCGCCAATAGTAGAAGCTTCTAAATTAACTGAAGACTTAAAAAACAATGCTCTTCTTGCTAATTTTCATACTGTATTAGATGCTAAATATGCTATTTCAGACAATGTGCTTTGGTCCGTTTTTATTCACCCATTAAAAGAGTTAACAAAAGAGCAAGTTGCAAATGCTATAGAACAAGTGTATTTTGCCAATGTAACTTTTGGCTCAACTTACTCAAGCACGTCTTTAGTTTTTCCTGGTAAGCAAGAAGAGGCTCCTGTTGAACAACAAAAAGAGGATGATTTTATAAGACAAAAAATATAACAATTCCTATCTTATTAGTATGGATAGCCTATATAAAAAAAGCTACTTCAATATAAACTGAAGTAGCTTTTGTGTTTGTAGTAGGGAATGTTTCTTTTTAGGGACTTTGTAAGTTTACTTTATGTTTCATTCTTTATAGCACTACACAAATATATCTTTCAATATTTGTGCCAAAATAATATTATTTTTAATAATACCAAACTACTTTTTGATAAAAAAATAAAGTATTCTCAATAATTAAGTTCTTTTACAAAGAATACACTATTTACGAAAGACAAAACTCGCTGAAAATTAAATATTTAGGAATAACGCGGTATTTTTCCCACAACGTCTTTATAGAAATTTTTCATGAATTTAAAGTCCTCCTCTATGTTGTCTGTAGGGTAAAATGGTTCTGAAACTTTATTTTGTTTTTTAGCAAAATCTAAAGTAAACATTATAATAGGTACATTGGCTTCTTTGGCTATGTAATAGAATCCTGTTTTCCATTCTTTCACTTTTTTTCTTGTACCTTCTGGTGCTAAAGCTAACCTAAACTCTTCCCGCCCATTAAATAATTTAGCTATTGCCTGCACTTTATTTTGCCCAGAAGTTCTATCTAATGCGGCACCTCCCATTGCTCTAAAAAAATAACCAAAAGGAAAAGTAAAGAGTTCTTTTTTACCAACAAAATTAGCTTTAACGCCTACTACTTTTCTAAGAAATATACCTATGTAAAAATCATGCCAGCTGGTATGTGGTGCTGCAATTATAACTGCTTTTTTAATAGTATCTTTAGACATTGTTGTATTACCTACAACTTTCCAGCCTAAAATCTTAAAATATATAAGTTTAATTAGCCAACGCATATTACATTTTTTCGTAGAGCGCTCTTAAAGTCTCTCGAGTAATGGATTTTTTCCATTGTTTACCTATAGCATTTTCCCATAACGGCTCTAAACTTAAAGCTACATCTATCATAATATCAAACTCCTTGTCTGATAATTCTGCGCAAATTCCTTGTGGTAAGTTTATATTATGCTTTGTTTTCATTTCTTTAAACAAGGCAACTCCTTCTGGGTAATAGTCTTCTAAATGATCGAAAACGATACAGTTTCCAATACCGTGTTTAGTTCCTAATAAATAAGATAAACCATAACTCATAGCATGTGCTACACCTACTTGAGAGTAAGCTATACTCATACCTCCATGCCAACTTGCCATCATTAATTTATCTTGAGATTCTTCTTCTGTTAAATTGCCATCAACAAAAACTTCTTTACATAACGAGTATGCTTTTTCTCCATACGATTTACTAAATGCATTTAAATAGGTTCCGTTTAAAGATTCTATGCAGTGTACATAACAATCCATACCTGTATAAAACCATTGTTCTTTGGGTATATCTTTAGTTAACTCGGGATCTAGTACGACTTGATCGAAAGGTGTATAATCGCTATTAATGCCTAACTTCCTGTCTGGCCCTGTAAGTATAGTCGTTCTAGAGACTTCTGCACCTGTACCAGATATGGTTGGTATTCCAACATGATAAATTGCTGGGTTTTTAACTAAATCCCAACCTTGATAGTCTTTAGATTGTCCTTTATTAGTTAGCATAATAGATACTGCTTTTGCAATATCTAAAACGCTTCCTCCACCTATACCTATAATTCCAGAAGGGCGTTCTTTATAATTTAAAATAATATCTTCAACTAAATCATCTATTTGTGATGTTTTTGGTTCTTCCTTAGCAGATACATAGTATAATTTATCATCGTAAGACAAAGGAATTCTTGAGGTTAACCAGGCGTTTCCTTTAAATACATCATCAACAAAAAATATAAATGGGGCTTTGGTATTTAATCGTTTAGGGGCTAATATTTCTCCTAATTGATTAAAACTACCTCGTCCAAAGACTACTCTGGACACCATTGGAAAATTTTTATAACTCATCTAACTATTTATAATGTAAAAATATAGTTTTTTTTAATCTAAAAGTGGTAATAACTCTAATAAATTACCAATTGTTTTATAATCCTTATTTATCGTTTCATTTACTTCAATCTCTTCATGAGCCCAAGTGGTATGAAAAGGAACATGCACAGCATTTGCTTTAATATTTATTAAAGGTAAAATATCTGATTTTAATGAATTACCTATCATTAAAAACTCTGAGGGCTTAATGTCTAAATGATTTAATAATTTAGAATAATTTGCTTCTTTTTTATCGCTCAGCACTTCTATGTGATGAAAATAATCTAGTAACCCCGATTTTTCTAATTTACGTTCTTGATCTAACAAATCTCCTTTTGTTGCAACTATTAATTTGTATTTTTTTGATAGTTTTTGCAACACTTCTTCAACACCATCTAATAACTCTACGGGTTTGTTAAGCATTTCTTTACCTAATTCAAGAATCTTATTTATGGTCGTGTTAGAAACATTATTATTAGATAGTTCTAAAGCCATTTCTACCATAGATAGAACAAAACCTTTAACGCCATATCCATAGGTAGGTAGGTTTTTTATTTCCATCTTAAACAACTCTTGCTCTATTCTATTAGGTGTTTCATAGTGTTGCAATAGTTTTGCAAACTCATGTTCGGCATCGCGAAAATACGTTTCGTTTACCCAAAGCGTATCGTCTGCATCAAAGCCTATTACTTTTATATGTGAGTAAGTTGTGTTCAATTTACTTCCATAGTTTTTTAGCACGTTCTAAATCTTCAGGTGTATCTATCTCTACTCCTTGTACATTTGTTTCTACCATTTTAATACGTTTACCATACTCTAAATAACGAATACATTCTATTTTTTCTGAAGCTTCCAGTGTTAACATAGGTAAACGGTAAAAATCCATCAAAGCGTCTTTTCTAAAGGCGTAAACCCCTTTGTGTTTATAATATTTTGCTGCTACAGTTTTGTCTCTTGGAAATGGTATTGGGCTTCTTGAAAAATACAATGCAAAAGCTTCTTTATCTACAATAACCTTTACTGTATTTGGGTTTTCTATTTCATCCCAGTCTGTAATATTTACCATTAAAGAGGCTAAATCTACTGTGTTTTCTTTATCGTTTTTAAATACGTTAATTAATTTTTTTAGAGAATCGACTTCTGTAAATGGTTCATCGCCTTGTACATTTACAACAATATCTACATCCATAAACTCAACAGCTTCAGCTATACGATCGCTACCACATTCATGTTCTTTTTTACTCATTACAATATGGCCTCCAATACTAGATATTTCATTATAA
Source organism: Pontimicrobium sp. MEBiC01747 (assembly GCF_053601635.1). Taxonomy (NCBI): domain Bacteria; kingdom Pseudomonadati; phylum Bacteroidota; class Flavobacteriia; order Flavobacteriales; family Flavobacteriaceae; genus Pontimicrobium; species Pontimicrobium sp. MEBiC01747. The sequence goes on along the minus strand of NZ_JBSHNS010000501.1, from coordinate 741 downwards.
ATAATATCGCTGTCTGTTACTACAACTACATCATCAAATAATTGCGTGGCAACTGTTGCTTCGTAAGTTCTTGTTATAACTGGTTTCCCCCCTAAATCTTGCATTAATTTACCTGGAAAACGAGAGGCACTATATCGTGCCGGAATCATTGCAATTATTTTCATTTATTATTGAAACATTTATTTTTCAAAAATATGGTTTTTAAACCTATTTTTAAGTTTTCCTTAGTTTAAACTTTTTATAAACCCTAAAAATAATATATAATAGTATTAGTACCAGAACAAGTGCTACATATGGTAAAAACACTGAAACTACAGACATGAATACAGATGTAGTAGTTTCTACAGTAGACACTATAGGGTTTCCTACGCCACCAGTTGTAGCTGTAGAGACTAATCGTGTTGCTCCAGAAGACCCCGCTACTGCAGCTGCAGTCCCACCGCCGGCTATAATGGCCAACGCCCATGTTACTACGGGGCTTAAATCTGCTACTGTGGACACCATTACTGCTGTACCTGCTATTGCTGCTAATGGTATTGCTATAGTATCTAAAGCATTATCTACATAAGGAATATAATATGCAAATATTTCTACTAATGTTGCTACTCCTAAAACTATTAATGCCGATAGGCTTCCTATCCATTCCCAAGAGTCATTTAACTCCCACAATCCTGTATATGCTACTAGACTAAGAACAAACAAAGGCACAAAAACCCTAAAACCAACTGATGCAGATAATCC
>NZ_JBSHNS010000500.1:0-806 GCF_053601635.1 Pontimicrobium sp. MEBiC01747 | reverse complement strand
CTCTTTGCCAGAGCTAAATGGTTTGCAGAGTTTTATTAATAGAATTTATTCGAAAATAATATTTTGCGAAAGTAAACACGCTTTACCCGTTAAAAAAGCAGAAACTAAAGAAATACATTATAAAAGCCTAGATATAGCTTTAAAACAAATAGCTTTTAATGATGAAAATACTTTTTCCATACCTTATTCTAATATGATTAATCCTGATGAATTATTCTTCTATTTAATAAAACAAAAGCTTCATTTAAACAGTATAAATTTTGATACTGTAATGTTAAGTGAGGATAACTACTTTACTCCCAAAAAAGCGATATTGTCAGTTTCTAAATTGAAAAAACCCAAACATAATGTTTCTCTAATTATAAAAGCATGCATTCAAGACTGTGAAATAATTTATCAAGCAACAAAGCACATTATAAAACAAATAGCTTCTCCAAATAATTTTAATGAGAAAATTATTGCATTAGATAGTCGAGAATCTGAGTTTCTAAGAGAATATAATAGTCATGGTAATTGGAGTAAATTAATTACAGAAGTAAATAAACTAATAGACGAAGGTATTATTGATAAAGTTATATTTCCAGAGAGTGAAGATGCTAGAAAAATAAATAAACAATATTTTGAATTAAATACTAGTAAAACACATACCTACAAAGGTGTGCCAGTAGTATCTCAATTGTATGCTTTTGAGGAAGTTGAAAATAATTATATTTTGCAATTGGATTGTGATGCAATCATTGGGAGAATTAATAAAAAACACTCTTTTTTAAAGGATATGATTGCTGTAATGGATAGTGATGAAACTG
>NZ_JBSHNS010000499.1:0-292 GCF_053601635.1 Pontimicrobium sp. MEBiC01747 | reverse complement strand
CCGGTTTCTGCATCGGCCTGAGTTAGGTGATAGGTTAAAACAAAGTCTGCCGGGTCTTGGGCATCGTATACGTCTGGGGTGATTACGGTATCGAAATCAAATTGTGCAAAGCCATCGCCATCATCATCACAGATGATGTATCCGTCTGCTAATAGATCGGCTTCTAAGTCTACTACTGGTGCTGGTAAGACTTCTAATGGGAGCTCTACTATGGTAAAACAGCCTGTGGCTGGTGTAGTCATGGTGCCTGTATTGGTAACAACGACATAGATGGTTTGGGTGTTGGCTACAA
>NZ_JBSHNS010000498.1:0-793 GCF_053601635.1 Pontimicrobium sp. MEBiC01747 | reverse complement strand
ACATGTTACTATTAGTAATAGTAATACCTATAATATTTTATTTATTAAAAGTACTGTCTTTTATATTTATACCATTGGTGTTTTCAATGTTTATTGCTTTGTTATTTTTACCATTAATGCGCTTTTTAGGAAAGAAAAAAGTACCTAAAAAAGTAAGTATAGTTATAGTCGTTTTAATAATACTTGGGGGCTTAAAAATAGGAGGAGAGCTAGTAAAAATATCTAGCAGACAAATTTTAGCAACAGAATCTACTTTTTTTGTTAAGGCACAAACTAAAATTAATGATTTAGTGTACAATATGGATACTTTTTTTGGTGTTGAGCCAGCACCAGACCGTAATTTAAAACTAACTCGTTTTTTTAAAAAAGATGAAGTCTTTAGCAAATTTGGACCTACATTTAATATTGTTAGTAAATTTCTTACCTCCTTATTAATGACAACGTTTTTTGTTGTTTTATGGCTTGGAGAATCAATAAATGTAGAAAAACTACTCAATAAAACACTATTAAAGAAAAAGCACACTTCGATAAAGACATTCAGGAAGATAGAAAAAGACCTTATTAAATTTATAAAAGTAAAATTTTTAGTGAGCTTTTTAACTGGAGTGGGTACAGGTTTGGCATGTTACTTTTTCGATGTAAGCTTTCCAGTTTTCTGGGGCTTATTTGCTTTTCTAATTAATTTTGTACAAATGGTAGGCTCATTTATTTCTGTCATTTTGCTATCTATATTTGCATTTGTTGAGTTAGACCCAACAAGCACATTACTATTCTTTGTTTTGTCAATTACGGG
>NZ_JBSHNS010000497.1:0-1696 GCF_053601635.1 Pontimicrobium sp. MEBiC01747 | reverse complement strand
AGATTATAGACGATAAAGAAAAAGTAAAACGATATCTATCTATGATTAAAGAAGAAAATAAACGCATGCATGCACAGGTAGAAAATGTACTTCGTATATCTAAACTTGAAAAGAATGAATTAAATATAAGTAAGGAAAGAGTAGATACTCACGACCTAGTAGAAGATGCTATTACTCATGTAGAGTTAATTATAGAAGATAGAGGAGGGACTATCACAACAGACTTTAAGGCCGAAAAAACATCGGTATTGGCAAACGAAACACATTTTACTAATGTATTAGTAAATATTTTAGACAATGCTATTAAATACTCTGTAGACGCTCCTGTTATAAATGTAAATACACAGAATGTTGGAAATAACATTCTAATTAAAGTAAAAGATCAAGGTAGTGGAATGAGTAAAACGGCACAAAAAAGAGTGTTCGAAAAGTTTTACAGAGAACATACCGGAAACATACATAATGTAAAAGGCCATGGATTAGGTTTAGCATATGTTAAGAGAATTATAGAAGACCATCATGGTCATATATCAGTAGAAAGTGAAAAAGAAAAAGGAAGCACATTTACAATTAAGCTGCCATTAATATCGTAATTACTATGGAAGAACAACAAAAGAAAATACTATTAGTTGAAGATGATCCAAATTTTGGAACTGTCTTAAAAGATTATTTAATAATGAATGACTACGAAGTTACACATGCTAAAAATGGTATGGAGGGCTTTGAAAAATTCAAAAAAGATGATTTCGATCTATGTATCCTAGATGTTATGATGCCTTATAAAGATGGTTTCACTTTAGCTAAAGAAATAAGAGAGAAAAATACAGATGTACCAATTGTTTTCTTAACTGCAAAAGCAATGAAAGAAGACGTGTTAAAAGGGTATAAAGTAGGAGCAGACGATTACCTAAATAAACCTTTTGATAGTGAAGTGCTTTTAATGAAAATAAAGGCCATTATGCAACGTAAAGCAACAGAAACAGTTGCAGATAGTAAACAGTTTGAATTTAAAATTGGAGATTTCGATTTAAATTCTAAATTACGTTTTCTTAAATACAAAGGAGGAGAACCTACAAAGCTGTCTCCTAAAGAGAATGAATTATTACGTTTATTAGCATTACATGAAAATGATTTAATGCCAAGAGAATTAGCATTAACAAAAATATGGAGAGACGATAACTATTTTACATCTAGAAGTATGGATGTATATATCGCTAAACTTCGTAAATACTTAAAAGTAGACGATAAAGTAGAAATATTAAATATTCATGGAGAAGGTTTTAGATTAGTCGTTAACCACGAGTAAAACAAATCTTTTTACCATATAAAAAAACCTAAACAAAATTTTATTTTGCTTAGGTTTTTTTGTGTTCTAGAAAAATAATATAGTTATAAACTATAATTGCTCCTTTATTTGATTGATAATTAAATCGAAATCATAATCATAATCAAACCAAAGCGTTTCTTTATGTCTCTTAAACCATGTTAATTGGCGTTTAGCAAAACGTCTGGTATTTTTTTTAATTTCAGAGATGGCAAAATCTAATGTCCACTCTCCATTAAAATAATTGAATAATTCTTTATATCCAACAGTGTTTAGTGCGTTTAAATCTTGATGTTTTAATAAGCCTTTAGCTTCTTCTAATTGCCCCTGTTCTAACATAATATCCACACGTTTATTAATACGATCGTATAT
>NZ_JBSHNS010000496.1:0-1662 GCF_053601635.1 Pontimicrobium sp. MEBiC01747 | reverse complement strand
CTCTTCGGTTAAATTAATTACAGGAAAATTATACGATTTAGATGAAATTTTGCATCAGTTTTTAAAACATTTAAAAGCTTACTTTTCTGTATTAGAGCAACAGGATTTTAAGTTTTTAAAAGAAGAGTATGAAACGCTATTGTTTAGAAAAAATAAACCTTCAACATTTAAAGATGCTGAAGGCTGTTTGTTTTCTGGTTTTATAAAAGGTGTCACCCAAACGGGAAACCTTATTATAGAACTTGAGGATGAAATTATTAAGGAATATGCCCTTAAAGAAGTGACATTATTGTATTAAATTGCCGTTTTCATATTGTTTGCTAAAGTCTCTATAAATTTAGAGATTGGGCCTTTTATCATCATAGCCATCATAGCATTAAAGTCTCCTGCAAATATTAATTGTACCTCACTACTATTATCGTTTATTGCCGTAATATGTCCAGTAAGCGAAAAGTCTAATTTGCCTCCTGCAGCTCCTAAAACTATTTTATTTGGTGCTATTGCTTCCTTCTTTTTTAGAACAATTTCTGGCATACCTTTTAAAGCGAATAAAAACTTGTCGTCTCCTAAAACTTCAAATTTGCTAATGTTTTCAGGCATTAAGGCTTCAAAGTTTTTTACGTCGCTTAAAAAATTAAAGGTTTCTTGAGCCGATTTTTGTAGTGTTACTTTTGGGGATTCTAAATTCATTTGTATTTTATTAGTGTTCTTTAATATAAAGAATATATCAATTAGCGTTCCATTCGCTTGGATTAGCATTCCATTCTGATAATGATTGCACTTGCTCTTCAGTAATATAATTACTCGCTAAGGCTTCATTTAATAAGTTTTCATAATTACTTAATGTATGTAATGTTATGTTCTCTGTTTTAAAATTCTCATCTGCAATTTCAAAACCATACGAGAATATTGCAATCATTCCTTTTACATTTACTTTAGCCTCTTTTAATGCCTTAACAGCATTTAAACTACTTTTTCCTGTACTTATTAAATCTTCTACCACAACAACGTTTTGGCCTTTTTCTATGAAACCTTCTATTTGGTTTTGGCGGCCATGTTTTTTAGCTTCTGGTCTAACATACACAAAAGGTAAGCCTAAATATTCTGCTACTAACATACCTATACCTATAGCTCCGGTCGCCACACCAGCAATAACATCTGGTTTGCCATACTCGTTTTCTATAAATTTAGCCATTTCCTCTCTTATGTAGTTTCTAACAGGAGGAAAGGATAATACAATACGATTATCACAGTAAATAGGAGACTTCCATCCGGAAGCCCATGTAAAAGGATCTCTTGGTTGGAGTTTTATAGCATTTATTTGCAATAAAACTTTTGCAGTTTGTCTAGCGATGTGTTTGTCGAAAATCATGATGCAAAAGTAAACATTAATTTAATTTTAGAGTAGTACTTAATTAATGAAAAAAATATTTTTTTGTGCTATTGCTGTTAAGTAAATTTTGTTAGATTTACCACAACTAAGCTATTGCCCTATATATTATGCACCGCATTTTTGTAAATGATAAACCCATTATTTTAACTACTAAGGTTGAAAAAGAGACCAATTTTAAAAACTTTTTACTTAAGGATATTAGTATAGATACGGTAATTAAAACGCTATCTAGTAAAAAAATAGAATCGGTTAGATTAATTCATCATAAT
>NZ_JBSHNS010000495.1:0-12398 GCF_053601635.1 Pontimicrobium sp. MEBiC01747 | reverse complement strand
CTGTTAGTGGTTACTGCAGTATCTCCTAAAATAGATACATCTGGCACTGCACAAAAATTTCCATTAGAGAATAATGTATTAATTTCTGCTGTTGTTAAAGCCCTGTCATATACATGTATATCATCTAATTCATCTTGGTATATATCCACTCCAGATAAATTAGATATTCTGTTATTTGCTATATTAACGTTTCCTAGTGAATGTATGGTTTTAGTTACTCCAAAAGCCGCAACAAAGGTCGTAGGGTTTTGTTGGGTTGGGTTATTATCTATTGTTATAGTATTTTTCAACTCATAACGCGCAAAATTTGAGGTATTATTAACAAACGTTAATTCTACACTTACATTTACGTGATGCCAATTACCATCTGCTATAGTTGTTGTTGATTCAAAAGTATGCCCTATATTAGCTTGTACTGCTTGATTTAGCTGGTTACTATTATAACGTACTCTAGAAGAGGCTCCAATTTTACCATTCTTTAAATAAATAAAATAACCTGTTTCATTACCATTAAAGCCAGTTCCTGAGCGTTCACTTTGATCTATAATGGTTCTTCTATTTAAATCGTTTGTAGAGGTTTTAATCCAAAAGCTATAATTTATTACTTGGTTTACGCTTTGAAATGAACCAGAAGTATTTCCAAAATTAATATCACTTCTTGTGAGGTAATCTCCATTGCAACTTAAAGCATTGTTTACTACGTTAAACCTATTAGACGTATTGGAAGAAGACACGCCAGTTTTGGTAAAGTCATTCATATTCGCTGTACCATCGACGAAAGTTCCATTATCTAATTCATAACTCGCAATAAGGCCATTTGTAGGGATTTGTGCATAAGAGAGTGAAGATAAAAAAAATAAGAAAAGCAATCTTGTTTTCATAGTATAATTATAGTTTGTGGTTTAAAGCATAAAACTACCTACTAATTAACAAGAAAATGATTACCAATTGCTGAAATGCAGTTTTCAATTTCTAAAACAAAAATTAATACTTATAACAAGGCATAGTAGTAATTAGTATTATAAAAGTATTGAACATTCTAACTTTTTAGTTCTTTTTAGAGCTTATTTTTCTACTTGAAGAGTAGTATTTGTTTAAGTAGCTTAATAATATCACATAAAGTAAATCTTCTTCACTAATGGTACTCCTCTTACGAATTACTTTTCTTTTCTTTAGATTTGTTTGTGTAATAGGGTCTTTTGCTAGTTTATTTATAGAGTGATTTATCTTAGATATTGACGAATCTACTTCTTTAACATATCCTTTTTGAGCATTAGAGCATATTGTAATTGAGAAACTTAAAATAAAGAGTATAAGTGTTAGTTTTTTCATAATCGTTATCATTTTAAATAATCTTTAAAAGTAACTCTACTTACAAAGTAAACGATATTAACTTTTCTAAAAAGCCTATATCAACTTCTAAAACTTACCCTATGCTTTGCACTATTGCTAAAAACTCTTCTTTTTTATCCTTAGATATCGATACTGTTTCGTTATTATCCATTACAATATATCCTCCATCTTTTTTAGAGTATTCTTGTATGTATTTTAAATTAATTAAATAAGATCTGTGTGGTTTATAGAATGTGGAAGTGTTTTCCAATAGCTCTACAAAGTGTCTTAGGGGTTTACTTATTAATATTTCGCCTCTGGATTGAAGTGAAATATTAGTGTACATTCCATCTGCTTTTAACATTATTATGTCTTCAAAATCTACAAACTTAATGCCATCTGCTACTGGTAGTGCTATTTTTTTAAAGTTTAAACTATTTAGGCTATTCCTTAGTTCTTCTATTTTTACATTTATTTGCGATTTACCAATGCTTAATAAAGCCTTATTTATGGCAGATTGTAATTTATCTACTCTTATTGGTTTTAACAAGTAGTCTATAGCTGATAACTCGAACGCTCTAATGGCATATTCACTGTATGCTGTTGTAAAAATGACTTCAAAATTATGATGCGTTTTATCTATAAAGTCTAAAATTTCTAATCCAGAATGTTCTGGCATTTCTATATCTAAAAATACTATTTGTGGTTGTTCCCTTTTTATAACCTCAATACCACTTAATAAATCTTCTGCTGTGATTACTGTTTTAATTTTTGAACAATTTTCTTGAATCATCAATTGCAATAGTCGTCTTGCTTTTGGTTCATCATCTATAATTAACGCCTTCATAATCATATATTTTCGTAAGGGATTATTATATCTACTTGTGTCCCTATTGCTGTTTCTTCTTTTAACAAATCTGTAATCGTAACTCCTATTTGTTTTTCTTTTCCGTAGTTTAATAAATCTAGTCTATCTTGGTTAGCTTTAGTTGCAAAAGATTTATGTTGTTTGTAACTTCTTTCTTTATATTCTTTAGCTTTTGTTCTGCCAACTCCATTATCTACTATACTACATTTTATAGTTTTTAACGCTTCGTGTAAGCTAAAATCTATTTTTAATATTCTATTTTCTTTTCTATGTAATAGTCCATGTTTTAGTGCATTTTCTACATAAGGCTGTATCAACATCGTAGGAATATATATATTATTAGGTTCTAATATATCATTTTTTATGCTGTATGTTAGTTTGTCTTCAAAACGTAGTTTCTCTAACTCTAAATACATTTCTAAACAATCTATCTCTTCTTGTAATGGAACTCTCCCCTTTGAGCTATGACGTAAATAGGCTCTCATTAAATCTGCGAATTTCCCTAGATAATCGCTTGCTAATTTTTTTTGGTTAAGCATAATATATTCTTGAATAGAGTTTAATGCATTGAATATAAAATGCGGATTCATTTGTGAACGTAAATTCTCTAGTTTTAACGCCACTAATTGGTGCTTTATTTTTACTTGCTCTAATTCGTTTTCTTTTTGTTCTTCTTTATGTTTTGCTTTAATTTTAAAAAAAACAATTACACTAGCCAATCCTATAATTGCTATTAAAGCACCAAACCACCAGCGCTTCCAAAATGGTAACGTTACATCTGCTTTAAATTGTATTGTATTGGTGTAAGTGCCTTCTAGTATATTCTTTGCTCTAGCTTTAATTATATATTTTCGACTTGGCAAACTGTTAAAATCTACCTCATGCTTGCCTTGTTCTAAAGTAATCCATTCAGGGTTTAAGCCTTCTACTTTATACTCAAATTGATATTCATTTAAAACATTTAGTCCGTTGACCATAAATTTTATTCCCAATGCATTGGCATCATAATCTATTTTATAATTTTCTTTTATTTCTTGTAATTTATTTTCAATTTTTATTTCTGAAAAATAAATTTCTGGAACGCATATTTTTTTCTTTTGTTTTGTTTTTGGAAATTGATATATCCCATTTGATGTTTGATACCACACATAGTTGCCTGTTACTTGGAGTTTTAATATTCTGGGATGTATAATACCGTCGCTTATACTATAATTTATAAAACTTTCTGTTTCGTAATTGTAGCGTTGTATACCTTTATTTGTAGCTATCCATAGATTCTCCTCATCGGTAGCCATTGCTCTTATATTTTTATCAAGTAACCCTTTTTCAGATTTATAAATCGTTTTTAAAATCTTTCCGTTTTTCATTAAATAAAGCCCCCAATTAGGTCTACTTATCCATACGCTATCTGTATTTGTTTTAGTCACTAGCTTACGCATGTACAACTTGGTGTTATCGTGTAGGACGTTTTCTAAATTCCTTTCTTTTATAGTTCCCCATTTAAGTCCCCTTGCAGTATTTACATAATAGTGCCCAGATTTAGTTGTTGTTAAGCTTCCTGACCTGCCATTAAAAGCTATTTTTCCCTCTAGATTATTATTTAGTATTTTAGTCCTATCGTAATTAGAGGTAATAAACAAGCTATCGTTTAATCGTTTTATGTCTTTGGGTGTATATTTAATTAATTGCTTAGTTACTTTTAAATTAGCTGGATTATATACTTCTATAAAGCCTCCATTAAAAAATAATCCTTGATTTTTTAATTTATCGTAATAAACGCGTTGTTCCTTAAAATAATCTATATTTCGGGAAACACTTTTTTTAGTTTTTAAATTAACTGAGTGTAATTTATTATTGTTAGATATATAATTTATTGTATAGTCATTGACAGCTACAAAGTGAGATATTAAATCTTCTTTATATGCTTCTGTTTTATATTCTTTTACGTCTAAATCGGGAATTACATACAACCCATTATTTAGTGTAGAAAATATATAGTTTTTATTGCGATCTATAATAAGGTCGGTTACTCTCTTTTCTTTTAAATAATGGTTTTTTAAAACTAATTTTCCATCAACATAACCATATTCGTACGCTCCATTTACAGTAAAAAACCAATAGTTGTTTTTTATTTTTTTTAAATGTGATATTGCAATACGAGAAATAGCATTGAAATCGTTTACTGGTTTAATTCCTGATTCGTTAATTTCGAAAAAGGAATTTATGTTTCTTCTTTGAGAGAGCATATAAAGTTTCTCTCTGTAACTAAACATATTTGAAAGTAATTCTTCTTTTTCTGTAATTGCAGTTTTAAAGTGCATTACATGAGATCCTTTTTTAATTTCATGCAATGCATCATCTTGGTAATAATACTCTTTTCCTTTATAATTATAATAAAGGCTTTTTTGACTATTATAAAGTTTCACTCTATCTATTACCTTCGTATCAATATCTATTTTGTACCGATATTTATCAACAAATACGATATTGTTATCTATAATTTCGAACGTTACAAGTTTTTCTCCTATATGTTCTTTTAAGTTCATAAAAAGAACAGTTTTACCGTTTTCAACATAGTAAAACTCTCCTCCCATGTTATTAAACCAAATTCGTCCTTTCTTATCTAATTTTAGACCAAAGACCGAAGACCTCACCAGTTTTGGATGGGTATATTTTACATATTTTTCTCCATTGAAGCTGTAGAGTCCAGAGTTTGCAGCAAGCCATATAAGCCCATCTTTATCCTCTAACATTCTATAAATAATCTTATCTGGCAAGCCGTTTTCTTCACCAATATGTATAGATAAAGGATCTTGAGCTTGTACAACAAAAGAAATGAATAAATACAGAATAAGTATTAAATGCTTTTTTATCAAAATCTAGAAAATATTAAATTCTAAATGTACACTTTAGTTTTAATAAAAGCCTTTTATAACTTCTAAAACACCTCTTTCAGTTGCTAAATCTATGGTTTTAGTTTAATGGGAAGTTATTTAAAATAAGTGTTTCCAGCTTATTTTTATCATTTTCAAAAATTAAATATGCTTTTAGTTCTGGGTGCGCTTTTGTAAATTGTTTTACTCTTTCTACTCCCATAGCTTGAAAAGCCGTTGCATATCCATCTGCTTCCATACAATTACTTGCTATAATAGAAACACTTAAAATATTTGTTCGTGTTGGATAACCTGTTTTTGTATCTATAATATGTGCGTACCTATTACCTTCTTCATCTACTTTAAATTTTCTATACGTCCCAGAAGTAGCCATCGCCCTATCTTTTAATACAAAGACTTTATCATAGCTTTGAGTACCATCAAAATTGGGATTTTCAATACCTACAGTCCAACCAGATTTTTTATCAATGTTTATACCATTTCCTCTTAACTCACCGCCTATATTAATTAAATAGTTTTTAATTTTTTTATGTTCTAAAAACTCTCCTACAACATCAACAGCATATCCTTTAGCTATTGCATTAAAATCTAGGTATGGTTTAGGTTTTTGTTTTTCAAGCTTAGATCCTTTTAAGGTTATTTTATCTAAGCCTACATACTGCATTAAACTATCTATTTTAAGGCTATCTAAGTGTGTTTTGTTTTTTTCTGACCCAAAGTTCCATGCATTAACTAATTTACCAATAGTGGGGTCAAAAACGCCTTTAGTTTCTTTATGAATCTTTTTGGAGGTTTTAAAAACTTTTATAAAATGATTATCTATACTATCTAATATATGCTTGTTAACTTTTGAAATGTCTGAATCTGCTTGGTAATTAGACATTGACTGATTGATTGTATAAAATAAACTGTCTATTTCTTTTTGATAATTAATTCCTTCTTCTGAATAATAATTTATATCATAGAATGTCCCAAATATAGGACCAGATAGTTTCATTTTTTTTAACTCACTTTTGCAAGACACTAATGTTAAAGTAGTAATAATTAACAGTACAGTATTTTTAAACATTATAAAGTATTTTGTTTTTAACAAATTAATTTAAATTGGTTTCTAAAACTTGTATACCATTATATTCTATAAGATACTCTTCATTTAGATATACTGGTAGCTCTTCTCCTTTTGGGTTACCTAAACCAACTCCTGCATATAATACTTTAGCATTATGTTCTCTAGCATGCGTTTTAAATGATTCCATCCAAACTATATCGTAATTATTAGCATTTTCGGGAAGCATTACTGCTTTAACAATAACAAAAAAATATTGCTTATTAGCATCTATACAAACAAATTGCGGGTGTTTTTTAAGCTTACTATTAACTGCTATAAATTCGAATCCTCGTTGTTCTAGGTCTTTGCCAACATGGTTCATTGCCAAGTTATGCAGTTCTTGGGCTGATAATGCTTTATTCATATAACAAAAATACAACAATTGTTATTATTTAATAGTCGTCGCTTACTCAAAATAAACAAAAAACATGTTTTACATTTATTTAAATCTCACATATTTGGAGTTATTAAATGTGTAATTAGAAACACCTATTTCTACATTTAATTTTAGATCATACCAAGGAGATAGTTCTGTGTCTTCAAGATTTTTAACCAAATGCACACTTTGTGCTGGTGTATTACCTTGAAACAATAAAAAAAGTTTTTCTCCTTTCTCATTAACAGCTTCATCAGCTATCATAACAATATGGCCTGGTGTACCTCCACGTATTAACATGTCTCCAACTTTAAGTTTTTCAATAGCTTTTATTTGTGGCAACTCATTATACAAAGACAAGGTTCCTGAATAGGTATAAATTAAATTCAAATATTTATAAAAATTATTTTTAGTATGATTACTTTTTGCTGTTTTACTAAAAGTAACTTTATTTCCATTTATTCTTGGCCTGTAGCCTTCTGCATATTCTAACCAAGAGCAGTAATGCCCACTTGTAAAATTAAAACCAATCTCATCTTTTCTATTATTATCCCACAAATACTCACTTCTAATTCTTATTAATGCATCTGCACATTGCTGCAATCCATTTTTTGGTACTGGGACATCTAATATTCCTATATGCCCAATTTGCCAATAATATTCGCTACCATCATAATTAATTATTTTACTATTAAATGGCTTAAGTTTATAGTTTCTTAAATAATCTTCAAATGATCCTGTATTATATTTTACTCGCTTATACCCTTTTGGTGTGTTAACTCTAGATTTAATAGTTAAACTATCTTTATTTAAAAGTGATGTCGTTGTGGTAATCCCTTTTACAGTTTGTTTAACCACTTGCTTCATTGGACTGAATTGTAATGCCAATGCACATATGGAGATTAAAATACAGATAACTAATATTACTTTTTTCATAATCTTATAAACGTAAAAAGCCAATACTTTCGTATTGGCTTTTACTATTTTATAATAATTAGTTTATTGCAACCTAATTATTCTTTTATTAATTTAGTTGTTAAACTAGCTTCTTCTGTAGATAGCTTTACAAAGTAAACCCCTGCGTTAAAGGTGCTAACGTTAATAGTTTCCATATTAGAAGTGCTGTTGTATACTTTTTGTCCTGCAATGTTAAATACTTCTACTTTAGATAGTGTATTTTCTAATCCTTTAATAGTTACAACATCATTTGCTGGGTTAGGAAAAATTGAATACCCTGTTAATTCATTCTCTTCAACTGTTAATGTTGCAAAGCTGTATGAAGTTGTTCCTGATTGTCCTTCATATACAAGTATAGGATTAAAACCACCAGTAGTATCAGCCCTCATGAAACTATCAAATTGTCCTCCTGCAGCCATTGCTAATGAACTCCCATTATCTAAAATACTAACTTCACCTGTAGTAGGAGAACCTAATATGTCAAATGTAACAATAGGAAATGGTTCGTTAGCATTGTGCATAGGTAAAGAAAAAGAACCAGAACTAATAGACATAACATATGCGCCTCTATCATTACCTGGGTCAGCTGAATCTAACTGAGCAGCTGTAAAAATAGGAATCTCCCCTGTAGTAGTTAATTCTATTGAGCCATAAGGTAAAGTAATATGGTCTTTACCAGTATACCCACCATCTTGTATCATTATCGTTAAAGAAAAAGACTCTAGGTTTGGTGCAGCAGAAGCTGTATAATCTGGTACAGCTACAACTGAATAATTATAACCGCTGTTTTGAACAAGTGAAAAAGTATATCCGTCTTGTGCTTGAACATTAATTCCAATTATTAATGTTAGTAGTAATAGTAATTTTGTTTTCATTTTTTCTGTTTTATATCTTAGAGTTAACAAATATATCATTTTTTTATTGTTTTAGTTAGTTCCTTCTGGTAATTGTTGTGTAAAGTTGTAGGTTGCTGTTGGTGGGCCTCCAAATACTGAGTTTGATGGATTATTAAATATATTATTTCTTATATGTAAAACATCACTATTTGCTCCTGCATAATAGGTTAAACCATCCATATTTATATCCGTTCCATAATATCCTAAAGAACCATAAGTTGCTACTGGTGGGCCTCCAAATATTGAGTTATTGGGATCGTTAAATACCTGTGCGCGTATTGATGGCACATCTGAGAAACCTCCTAAATAATTTAAAAGCCCATTTCCTGTACTATCTCCTGCCCACATACCTAACATACCACTTGGCATTCCAAAACTGGTTTGTGCGTCAGTACCAAATGTAATAGGAGTTGTATTAGTAAAATCCACTATAGAGGTTGTTGCTGATAATGCAAATAATCCATTCGTCATTACACCTAAGTGATTTCTATGCTTTACTACTACATAGTAATCTTTACCTGATGTATTAAACAGTAAACTTGAAGTGCCATCTACTCCAACAACATCTCCATCTCTTTGAAGTAAAGCCGATTGTGAGGCTGTAACTGTAGTGTTAGTTACGGCATCTCTTAATTCAACTAATACCCAGTCTACTATGGCATTTGCTCCTGTTACATTAAATACAGAGGCATTACATGTTGTTGCATCGTATGGACTCGTTGTAGGTATGTATCCTGCTACTCGTAAATCATCTCTCATTAAACTCTCTTCGCCTGTATTTGGATTTAATGCAGCCCCTTGTAAGTATACTTTTGGTGATACTCTTACTCTAAAGGCCGACTCTGGTCCAAAATAATAGGTTCCTGATAGACCTGTAAAAGTCCCTGTTAATGTTGTATTAGGTCCAAATGATGCCACAGTTAATGGTACCACTTCTCCTGAACCTTCCCTTAGGGCATATAAAGAACTTGTTGATGTAAACTCACTTGCTTCTAAATAAAAAGTAATATCTACATCTCCAGAAGTTGTTGTATTTGTTGGTGTTATCGTAAATGACTTATCCATTACTAGATTTGGAGCTACACTTCCATTATATGACTGAGTACTTGTTCCTGCTCTTACAACAGATACATCTGTGCAACCATAATCAAATCCATTTTTATTTACAATATCTAACATGAAATTCCCTGAATCATCCGCAGTATATGCCGTTCCATTTCCTGGTATATTTAATGCATCGTCTGTTACTCCTGTATTTACAGCTGTTTGAATTTCTGCTCCAACATCTGCTGTTATAGAGACTTCATCTACACCTAGTACCCATTGTCCTGTTGTATCGTGATGTCTAAATGATATATATATTGGTTGACTTGAATTAGCAAAAGCATTAGGAATTGCTACATCATAATAAGCACCTCCAACGGCAGGAATTACTGTATCTACTAAACGAGTTCCTGCTGTAATATTTGCTATTGATCCAGCCAATGTAGAAATATAAACTTCATAATTTTCACTATAAAAATTACCATCACTTCCTGAACCTGCAAAATATCTTAAGTTTATATTAGATGCTCCATCTGGAATTGTAATTGCTGGTGATGTTACAAAATTATCTGGACTATAATCAGAGCCATTCCATGAATATGATGCTAAAAAATAATCTGTATAGATTCCAAAAGGAGTCGTCCAATTAGATTCTTGAACTAAATTCCAATCATCTGCAGTTTCATTATTACCATCTCGAATAGTCCAATCACTAGCATCAGCATCTGAAAAATCATCGTTAAAGAGCGTCATATTTGTACTTGCAGATGGCACACTATCATCATCGTTAATTGTCAACACCAATGAATTCGTACCTGCTGTTGCATCACCTCCACTAACAGTAAAGTCTATCGTTACTGTTTCTGTACCCTCTACAAATCCATCATTGTATACTCTAACAGATAAATCTTGAGAAGCTGTAGCTCCAGCTGCAAAAACGACATTAGGTGTTAGAATTTCAAAATCATCCCCATTTATTGCCGTTCCTCCAGTAATATTAAAAGTAACAGTTGCATTAGCCGACGGCCCAACTGCAACAGTTAATGGTACAATAATATCTGTATAGCATGCAGCCCCTTCTGTGGTTGAAGCTGATGGACTTGCATAAGAAATTACAGGGTTAACTGCTCCTGAAATATCTATTACTGCGGAGTTTATATTAAAAAATATATTTCCGCTACCTTTAACCATTATACGACATGTACTAGACTCTCCATTAGGAACAACGATATCATGTGAGCCATCATTTGGTGTAGCTGTTGCTAAAACTGTAGGATAGGTTAATCCTCCATCTTTGGATAAAAGGATATCAACATTAGCTGCATTAATTGGAGCGGCATTAGTTCCTGCAACATTCCAGGTAATTGTTTGTGTACTTCCTTGTGGCCATACTGTAGCTGAATTTTGTGAACTCACTGTAAATGGACCTGCACTAGCATTAGTAGTCACTGTCATTAAATCATCCGCAGTTTGTCCTCCTCCTGCATTATTATCTCTCACAGTTAAAGCAAATTCCATAGTTCTAGATACAGATGGTAATACTTCCCATGTTGTTGATCCTCCTGTAGTTACTAAATCTGATAACCTAGGTATATATCTTATTGGGTTTGTTGTGCCTTCAAAAGAACGCACCATTGGTCCTACAGCACTTCCAGCAACTGGTGGTGCTTGTCCATTTGGTGCTTGTTCTGTATCGTTTTGCTCCCAAGTAAAAGTATGAGATGCTGTACCGTCTGGATCAGTAGAACTTCCTATAAGCATATATGGTGTTGAAACAGGAATAGTATAATTACTCCCTGCGTCTGCAGTTGGAGCTGAGTTACCTATATTAGTTTCTACATCACAAGAGCTACTAGCTCCAGTTTTAATATTAGCAGAAATATCTCTAATATTTACATAATTAAAATATGCATCACTATTATTTTGAACATTAGATGCACAAATCCCTGCATACCCCATAATAGTTGTACCTGAGGCCGGTTCTACTTCTGTAGCACCATTACCAGAACGACTACAAGTATTCATAGTATGCCAACCATCAAATTGATGCCCCATTTCATGAGCCACATAATCTACATCAAATGGATCTCCTGTTGGGTCAGCTCTTCCTGTATAACCACGCCCTTTGTGCGTTCCTGTTTGAGAAACACTTGTACAAACACAACCTAAACATCCTGCACTACCGCCTCCTGTTGTATTAAAATTATGACCAATATCGTAATTATTTACGCCTATTACATTATCTAATGTTACAGCCGTTTGGGTATTCCATTCATTATTCCATGGATCATTATTCGCTGTTAAGTATATAACATCATCATTGTTTGCAACAAAAATCATTGTTGTTGCCAAGTCTCTTTCATATATACCATTAACTCTCGTCATAGTTATAGCCATCTGTGCTTGCACATTAGCTTTTTGTTGAGCTGTAGTTCCTGTTCCTTTAAAAATGGTTCCATATTCTCCAGTACAAGATTGCGCTAATCTGTATGTTCTTAATTTACTATCATCAATCGCCTTGTTTGTTGAAGTATTACCACTAAGCGAAGGTAATTCGACTTTCTCATCTGTTAAACACTCAAATCCTTGGTTATCTATACCAAGTGCTGCTTTAGAGTATACCATATAATTATTTCTGTCCTCTGTATAAGGATCTATATACCAAGAGCGTTTAGTTCCAGACAATGTCATTGTATGTAAACCAAATTGAGTAACTGTAAAACGCATTGTAGCACTAGGATCGTCTATTCCCTGACCTGCATAGGCTTTTATCATTGGCATTTTTCTAGCCAACTCTTCCTCCATTACTGGAGTTTCAATAATAGCAAATGTTTCGAATTCTCCAGATGCATTTGGAAATGCAATTCTAACTGGAGAGTTTTTAGCTATAATTTCACCTCTCATAGGAGCATTAGCTATACTC
>NZ_JBSHNS010000494.1:0-3391 GCF_053601635.1 Pontimicrobium sp. MEBiC01747 | reverse complement strand
TAATCTCATTTTTAACTCTCAGTAAACTCAAAAAAAGACTTTGATAATTAAATAATTAATAGTAAAAAACTTCTTTTTTTGAATAAAGAGGAATAAAAAACAAAGATTTTTTGAAAGTTAATAAAACCATAATATTCGTTTAACCTAGTATTTGAACACTTTATCTATTGATTTAAATAGGTGCAAAAAATGTTAAAAAAAAGTAAGGAACGCCCTTACTTTTTTTATGGAATAGAAGTGTTTTTTCTTCAGTAATATTATCGAGATTTGTTTTAACTAACAATCTTCTCTTTGTAGAAATAACTTCATGTGACTGAGGGAAGCGAAGCTATATTTTGTGCTGAAAAAACACACTTTTTTATGAATTTTAATATTGGTTGGCATATTTTATATGTCAAATCTCGCTGTGAAAAAAAGGTTTATCAATCTCTTAAAGATATAGATTTGGACTCCTTCCTCCCAGAATATAAAACTGTAAAACAATGGAGTGATAGAAAAAAAACTATTATAAAACCATTATTCCCTTCGTATGTATTTGTGAATATTAATTCTTCAATGGATTTTCATAAAGCATTATCCGTTCAAGGTGTTTGTACATATATAAGTTTTGGGAAAGATTATGCAAGAGTAAGCGATAAAGAAATAGATAGAATAAAACTTTTTATAGGAACCAAAGGATTAACAGATATTGAGACTAATGCAGAGCTACCAAAAGTAGGAGAGATTAGAACAATTAATGAAGGTGCCTTGAAAGGATTAGAATGTGAAATATTAAAAGTAGATAATACTAATAAAATAATTGTAAGAATAGAGTCTCTTAAGCAAAATATAATGGCTACTATTCCTGTTGAAATAATAAAAACCCCTCAAGAATTAGTTAATTAGAAATACTTATTTGAAATTGATTTAAAAAACATATAAATTTATAAATACTTACAATAAGTATAAGCTCCCTCTTTATAATGATTAATTTAAATACAATAGCGTTAACACGTTATTTCCTTACATACCCTTTATCTTCCCCAATTAAGCTTAATGTAGCATTGCTTAGTTGCTTTTTAGCACTATATGTAAATGCGCAAACTACACCTAAAGATTCTGTAACAACAATAGAAATAAAAGAAGTGATTTTAACCAATACATTTAAAAAAAATGCTACTGGTATAACATCTTCTGCAATTGTTAATTCAGAAATTCTAGAAACTTTTAGCCCTTTAGACATTACAACATCAATTAACCAAGTTCCAGGCGTTTATGCTTTATCTGGAGCTTTAAATACTAATAGGATAACGATTAGAGGCATAGGAGCAAGAACGCCCTTTGGTACAGACAAACTAAGGCTTTATTATAATAATATACCAATTACGAATGGAACAGGAAGTTCTACAATTGAAGCTTTCGATTTAGAAAATTTAGGAAGTATAGAAGTTATAAAAGGCCCAAAAGGAACAGCATATGGTGCTAATTTAGGAGGTGCAATATTATTAAAATCCAGGACACCAAAATACAATACCACTGTACTCTCTAATAATTTTACTTTAGGTTCTTACAACTTAATTAAGGATAATTTAAGTGTACAGCATAATTCTGATGCTTTTTATATAGGTTTAAATTATAACCATACAGATTTAGATGGATATAGAGAGAATAATAGCTTTAAACGAAACGGACTATTATTAAACACCGAGTATCGTATTAATGCCTCTAATACAATAGGTTTACTTGTAAATCATATAGATTATATAGCACAAATACCAAGCTCTATAAACCAAACAGATTTTAACGAAGATCCTACTCAAGCCGCAGGAAATTGGTTAGCGGCACAGGGGTTTGAAGATGATATCTATACCCTTATTGGTGTGCATTACAAAGGGAAATTAAGTGAAAGACTAGAAAATACAAGCTCTATTTTTTATAGCCATTTAGATAATAACGAAGCAAGACCATTTAATATTTTAAATGAAGCCACAAGCGGATACGGATTTAGAACTCAATTTAAAGGCTACTTAAATATTAATACCACTAAAATTGAGTATACATTAGGAGGAGAATTATACAAGGATAAATACGATTGGAAAACCTTTAGAAATGAGTATAGAGATAATAATGGAAATGGAAGCCTGCAAGGCGAGCAAATAAGTAATAACACAGAATACAGAGATCAGTTAAATATTTTTGGATCTTTTAATTATCCTATTACAAATAAATTTAGGGCACAGTTTAACCTCGCTCTAAACCAAACAACTTACGATTTTAGAGATTTATTTAATAATGGAGAAGATAATAAAAGTGCCTCTAGATCCTTTGATCCTATTCTGCTTCCTAGTTTAAGTTTAGAGTATGCATGGAGCCCTTTGTATAATCTATATTTTAATGTAAGCAGAGGTTTTTCTAACCCTGGATTAGAAGAAACATTAACACCAGATGGAGTAATTAATCCTAATATAGAGCAAGAAAAAGGAATGAGTTACGAAATAGGTTCTAGTTTAAAACTGTTAGAAAATAACCTGCTGTTAAATATCTCATTATACCAAATGAATATTAAAGACTTATTAGTTGGGGAGCGTATTGGAGAAGATCAATATGTTGGTAGAAATGCTGGTAAAACAAAACACCAAGGATTAGAGATAGATGCAAATTATAAGTTTCCATTTATTGGCGGTTCTATTTTAAAACCTTTTGTAAGATATACTCATAATAATCACTCTTTTGTTGATTTTATAGATGAAGGCGAGGATTTTTCAGGAAATAGCTTAACAGGTGTTCCTAAAAATAAGCTAGATGCAGGTTTTTATTTCCTGTTAGATGGATTTTACTGGAATACAACGTATCAATTTGTAGATAAAATTCCATTAACAGATGCCAATACATTAAGTAGCGATCAATTTTCTGTGTTTAATACCAAAATAGGTTATAAAAAAGGAATAACAGATAAATTAACTTTAGGCATAAGTATAGGAGTTAATAATCTATTTGATACCAAATATGCACAATCTGTACTAATAAATGCTGTAGGCTTTGGAGGCGCAGAACCAAGGTACTTTTATCCAGGAAATAACAGAAATTATTATGGGAGTTTTAAAGTAAACTACCGTTTATAGATAAAAAAGAGATAACGTTACCTGTTTTCTTATTGGTAACACGACAATAACTTATTAATCAGCAAAAAACATTCTAGGAGTAGCATAGCAAATATGTTGCTCTACTTTGTAGTACACCGCTTTTAAGGCTTTAAGTACTATGTAACGCTATTTTAATTATAGAAAGATGAGCTTAAAAAGACAATACAAATTAAACATGCCTCAACTATTATGGGGAGGTTTAAGCGAAAATTGGTTACTTAAAGAACTAGGAGACGTTCATTGGCAACAAATAACAAATGCTTTAAATA
>NZ_JBSHNS010000493.1:0-5602 GCF_053601635.1 Pontimicrobium sp. MEBiC01747 | reverse complement strand
ACTTGAAGGTATACTTCGTAAAAATACTGTTATGCAAGACGGTTTTAGACGAAATACTTGCTGTTATGGCATTTTAAAAGAGGAATGGCCAACTATTAAATCTAGTGTTTTTAAAGATTTAAGTTAATGTGTAGACTTCTTTTTCTAATGCTAATAAGTGAGCTAATTTACCATTAACATCTTTTACTGGAAAAATTTCTATATCGCATATATATTTTTCTCCATTTTTTCTATAGTTAATAATACGTTCTTTAATATGTAATTCTTCTGCAATATGGGTTCTAATTTTTTTTAATACTTCTTTTGAGGAATCTTGTCCTTGTAAAAAACTAGGTTTTTTTCCTTTTGCATAGTTAACCGGATAACCTGTCATGCTAATAAAACCTTTATTTACCCATTCTATCTCTTGAGCTATATTAGTTAATATAATGGCCTCAAATGTAGTATTGTTTAGAGTCTCTTCTATATTAAGATTCCAATGGTACCGTTCTTTAAATTCATTTAATACGGCTATTTCTGTATTTCGTATAAATGCTTCTGCTTGCTTATCTATAGCTTGTGTGTATATGTCCCAGCTTTTTAAAGGTCCTCGTAGTGTTTTATTGCTCATTTGTTTCATTTTAATTGCTTTTAATGAAACTTAAATAGTATTTATAGATTACATACTATCAATTAGCTTCAAATCGCGAAAGCATTATTGCAAAATAATAAAGGCAAGTAATCTGGCTTATAATAATTTACTTATTAATTACAGTTGCGCGACAGCTTGCGATTTTAACACAATTCCTTTTATTGTTTGTAACAACCTTTATTTAATACAAAAATAAGTATTTAATTCTTTAAATCTTTAATTTTTTTCGAAACACTACCGCGTTCTCCCAACCGTATAATACCAAGAATGATTCCTGCTATTTTTCCTGGGCTAGTTACAAGTTTTCCTTTTTTTGCTATTTTAAGATCTCTTTCTGCTATAGTTGCTTTTATTTTATCTTCTGGTGTATTGGCCAATTGCACAGCAAATTTCCATGCTCCGTTTCTAGCTAAAACCATACTAAAATCTATAAGGAAGTCATCTACATCACGCGTCCACGTTAATATCTTTTTTAATGTAGGCCAAATCTTAGATAAATCGTCTTCTACTTCCATTACTAAAGCAGAAAGGATTGTATTTATTTTATTAAAGTCGCCTTTTAATTGCTCTATATCTTCTCCTTTTGAAACCTCAGCTGCTGCTATTCCTAAATCTAGATTAATATGAGCATTCATTCCTATTAACAGGTGTTGTAATACTATAGGCCAATAATTATTAGATAAATTAAACGCTTCTTGCCAAGAGTTAGTTACGGGATCTTGTTTTTCGTAAGCAAAATATGCTTCTAGATAACGACTAGCAAAAATAACATCTAATCGTTCCATTCTAGGGCCATTATCAAAAATGTTATTCTGTATTCCTTCTTTTACTTTTATAGTGACTTTTCTATATAGCGTAGCAAAATATCCTAACGGGTTATTATCGTCTTGAGATTTTAAAATGATAGCATCTAAATATATAATAACTTGGTCAATAGTTTGTATAGATTCCAATAACGAGGGGTTTTATAATTAATAACATAAGTAAAATACAAAAAATATTAAACATGATACTAGAATAGTATTTTCAGAAGTTGAGATTCACCTTTTAGAAGTTAAGGGCTTACAACATTATACCTCTAATATAATTTTGATTTAAACTTTAAAATCAATTTTATTATGAAAAACCTATTGTTATTAATCAATTATCCAATAACTAAATTAAATAATGTAGTTGTAAAAATAGCTATTGTACTATTTACCATTACGGCCTTTAATAGTTGTGAATCTTCATCTATTTCAGAAATAGAAAGTATAGAAGAAAATAAAACAATATCTAAATTTGAAGCAAAAAATTTAGAAGCAAAAAGCTCGTCCACTTGTGGTGCTGTAGTTAATGCTACGGATGTTTGTAGTTATGAAGGTATTCAATTGTATGCAAGTGAGATGTCTGTAATATCAGTTACTAGCGGTTTATTTAATACCGCACCTTTTTATCTTTATAGTGCAGAACTTACTTTTCAAGGTAACGTAATAGCAAGTACTGTTTCTGGGAATTTAAGCAATCAAAGTCCTTCTGCTCAAATAACACGACTCGTTTATTCATCTCCGCAGATTTCTACTTCAGGAACTAATGATTATGTTTTAAACCTTACATACGCAAATAGTCAAAATAATCTTTTTACTTGTACGACTTCTAATTTTTCAATTGGTAGAAATAGTACTTATGCTGTACCCTCTTTTTTAGTACATCGTATTTCTAATACATCTGTTCAAAATGGTAATAGTTTACCTTCTAATGAATTCTACGCTAACGATTATATTACTTTTGATATGACGCCATCTAGTGACATATTTGAATATAGACTTTGGGCTTATGAGTTAGATACACAAGGTAATATTGTATCTTCTCAAAGTGTTAGTCCACTAAATCCTTCTGTGTATCCGTATTTAAATTTACGTAATACTTTTAATAACTTATTATCTCAAGCTACTCATCAATATATTAAAATTGAAATGACTGGTAGTGGTTGCGAGCAAAACCCAACAACAAATTCGTTTCATGTAAGAACTTCAAAAACTATAAGATTGTTTAACACCGTTAGACCTGCAAAACCAGACTTAACACCATTTGGATAAATAAATTTAAATAAGCTTCGCAAATACAGAATTTGCGAAGCTTATTCTATTCTTTCACTTTTTATAGTCTTTTTTAGCTTTCTTTTAATTGCAATAGCCTACTAATATTAATAAAAAAATAGGGTGATTAAATCCTATTTTAAACATGTTTGTAATAGTATTAATTAATCTATTATTGCTCCATTTACATAGTCTTGAAACCGTTGTCTTAAACCTAACTGTCTGTAAGGTGATAATTGAATCATTAACACGTATGCTAAGTTATCTTCTGTATCTATTTTAAAATAGGTTCCTACTGCTCCACCCCATCCGTATACTTTTTGTAGAGGTTCTCCATACTCTCCTTTTATTGCAAAGCCTAACCCAAAACTAGCTTCGCCTAATGGTAATCTAAAACGTTCTTGATATTGCCTTATATTTGCCATATGGTCTTTAAATAAAAGGGCTACTGTTTCTTCTTTTAAAATACGTTCTTCTTTATACTTTCCTTTGTTTAATAACATTTCGCAAAATTTTAAATAATCTAGCGTAGTTGATACTAAACCGCCTCCTCCATTATATAGTGTTACGTCTTCTACATATCTATTATTTTCAGCAGTCTCAGAAACGGTTAGTGTTTCGTTAGTCCAACGGTAACCTACTGTAAACCTTTTAATCTTCTCTTTTGGCAATTGAAAGTGGGTATCGTTCATCTCTAATGGCTTGAGAATACATTCTTTTAAATAGTTGTCAAGAGATTTACCTGATAACACTTCTACTAAGTAACCACATATATTTGTTGATACTCCATAATGCCAATCGGTACCTGGCTCGAAAGTTAAGGGTAATTTACTTAATTGTTCTGCAAATTCTTTGTTAGTTGTTGCACTCCATAACCCTGAGTTTCTATACAGTTCATTAAGTTCTTGATTATCTCCCCTACCATAACCAAAGCCTGAGGTATGCCGCAATAAATCTATAACTAGTATTGGTCGTTTAGCCAATTGTTTTTCTCCATTTGTATAGGCGTACATTGTTTTAAACATGGGCAAATACTTATATAATGGGTCTTTTAATTTAAACTTTCCTTCTTCATACAGTTGCATTAATGCTACGGTAACAATTGGTTTAGTCATAGAAAATATTCTAAAAATACTTTCATTATCTAATGGCTTTTTAGTTTCAATATTAGCATAACCATAGGTATTAAAATGTACTAATTTATTGTCTTTAATAATGGCTGTTTGTATGCCTGCAATTTGCTTTTTGTCTACTAATCTATGGAAATGAGTGTTCATTTTTTCTAAACTATCACTAGACATACCTACCAATTCTGGTTTAGTAATTTTTAAAGTTTTTGTTTGAGCTGTAATGGTACTAGAAACTATTAAAGCTACTAATGTTAGTTGTTTAAATTTATTATATCTCATTATATTTTTTGTTATTCGAATATTGCTACAACTCTAACTGGAGACCCAGTACCGCCTCTAATTTTTAAAGGTAATCCTATAAAACGAAACCGCCCTCTTCCTATTAAAAGGTGTAAATTTATCATGTTTTCATAATGGGTAAAGCCTAAGGCTCCACAAATATGGTGCACTTTTTTATTTGATACTCCTGGAACACCTGGTGACATTGTTTTTATGGGAAAAATCTAGACAAATCCCCTCAGTATAAAGCATAGATAATGGCATAGTATCTATAGATTGTTCTTTATAGGGTTTTGCCATATGATTTATAGCATCTACATGAGTGCCTGTCTGTTCGCCTAATTCTAGTTTATAAACACTTGGTGTTACTGCTTTAGAGTTCTCTTCGCCATCCCATTCTTCATGTGTATTATGAACAGTCATTTTAACTTGTGGTAAGTTTTTATATACTGGCATACCTTCGTATATTTCTTGACTTAAATCTATTATTTCTGTCATTATTATCTAATAAATTATTCAAACCTAAACATTTATTTTAATAAAATAGATAATTAGCAAGAAAGGAAAAGTGAATTATTGCTTTTGTAAATACATTTGTAATCCTGACTGTACTGAGGAATATAAATTGAAAACTGAGTTTTATATTCCTATTGTAAAAAATTACTTATGTAGAGCGAAAACTTTTCCTACTACTTTTTATCTAATTGTCCTCAAGCATTAATTATTAGCTAAGACTTAAAAACCCATAAAGCCATTCTACCAAGCGAATCGAGCATTTCGGAAATTTGATCTAAAGACAAGTTTTATACAGCTATACTTTTGATATATAATTTAAACCTTAAATAATTTATCATGAAAAACACATTCGTTATTACTCTTTTACTATTTTTTAATTTTATTAATGCTCAATTTCTACAAAATGGAAGTTTTGAAACTGTTAATGGTAGCACAAACATTTTTCACACGGCATTTACACAACAACAATTAGGGCCAAATTGGTACGCCTATGGAAATACTAGTCCAAATATAAAGTCTAATGGTTTTCAAAATGTAACTGCTACAGATGGTACTAATTTTGCTCATACATGGCATAAACTAGAAAACTTAGGAGGGTCTAATTGGAAAAGAACTGGACAAGCATTTTTTATGTATTACCCTATGCAAGGCGGAGAGCATTACAATTTACAATTTGACTTAAAGTCTAGCAAAGCTTATAATCGTTTCTACGTAATAGCAGTAAATGACTTAATTCCAAACACAACAGGAACGCAAATAAGTAACAGTAATGTTTTACCAACAAATTCTAATAATAATCCAAACAATATTATTTCTAACATTGGGCATAAGGAATTTGTTAATCCAACTTTAAATTTTATAGCTAATACTGGTTGGAATCATAAATCTTATAACTTTCAACCCACTCAAAACTTTAAGTATCTATTATTTATTCCATATATAGATTTAAACTCAAACAACTTAAGTAC
>NZ_JBSHNS010000492.1:0-405 GCF_053601635.1 Pontimicrobium sp. MEBiC01747 | reverse complement strand
ATCGATGCATTTAGTCGATTCGCATGGAACAGAAGGTGTTGCAATGGCTCACTTATATAGGTATATTGTGTACTTTATACTTGTTTTAATCGCTATTTGGTATCATTTTAAAAATAACAATGTTTTAGAGCATAATTAATTATTGTTCCAGTAATTTAAATATCTATTTGCAGCATCAATATAATTATGTTTTTCCTCTATAAATTGCCTAGCATTTTTAGAAATTTCGACTATTTTTTGTGGATTTAAAATTAACCACTCTAATTTTTTTACAATAAAATCGACATCAGGTAAAATATTTATAGCTACTAAATCTTCTTTTAGATTATAATAATCTAACCACTCTATTTCAGCGCCTGTAAAAACAACTTTGCCTTTAGCCATAGCCTCTAGTGCGTTATAGCC
>NZ_JBSHNS010000491.1:0-2028 GCF_053601635.1 Pontimicrobium sp. MEBiC01747 | reverse complement strand
TTTCGCACCTTATAGCAATATTACTTTGGCACAATGATTGCTTTATAGTTAATGTAATTATTTACGATGATTATTTTAAGGTGTGGTTACTTTAAATTAGGAGTAATAATTACCATATTTTTGGTTGGTTAGTTGAAAAAGCATCTGTGTTAACAGATGCTTTTTCCATTATTAATATTACCTACATCGTTTATTCTATTTTTTTTGTAATAAAAACATTCTATCTTCGACATAATTTCTAAACTAAATAACATGGTTTCTATTAATAAAGGAAGCTATAAATTAACTTAAATATGAAAAACTATCTTATTGTCGCTACTTTATTTTTAGCGTTAGCATCTTGTAAAAAGGATGTAAAAACTAAAAATGTAGAACAAGAAAACACAACAGAAACAACTACAGATTATGCTAAAGAGACTTTAGATGTTAGCACTACTGTTTACCCAGAGAACATTACTAAAGTTTTTAATGCTCATGGAGGCATAGATAAGTGGAATAAACTAGGTGCTTTAGTTTTCGAAATTGAAAAACCAGATGGTAACGAAAAAACAACTACTGCTTTAAAGAGTAGAAAATCTTTAATTGAAACTAAAGATTACACTTTAGGTTATAACGGAAAATATGCTTGGTTGGAAGAGCATAAAGACAAAGCTTTTAAAAATGATCCTAAGTTTTATTATAACTTAATGTTTTATTTCTATGCCATGCCTTTTGTATTAGGTGATGATGGTATTACATACCAAGACGTAGAACCTTTAGTTTACGAAGGTAAATCGTACCCTGGTATTAAAGTTTCTTACGAGAAAGGCATAGGCGAATCTCCAGATGACGAATATATTCTATATTATGACCAAGAGACCAACAAAATGGCTTGGCTTGGCTATACGGTAACTTACTTTTCTAAAGAAAAAAGTAGTGAATTTCATTTTATAAAATATTCTAATTGGCAAACTGTTAATGGTTTTGTTTTACCTGCAAAATTAGAATGGCATAAAGCTGAAGGGTTTAAAATAGGAGAAAAACGAAACGAAATGAATTTTGTAAATATTTCAGTTTTAAAAACTGCTCCTAACGATAGTCTTTTTGAAAAAACTGAAAATGGTGTCATTTCAGAATAGAACGCTTCAAAAAAATTGATAAAAAAAAGCGATTCCAATTGGAATCGCTTTTTTTCACCAATAACAAGTTAATTATTGATTCTTATATTTATTAGAATAACGTTTATACAATTCGGTTTGGTGAGATTCTAAACTAATATCTCTACCTTCTATATATGCTTTAGTTAATTTATTTGTTCGCATATCTAAAGCATCGCCTTCGCTAATAAAGAGAGTGGCGTCTTTACCCACTTCTAGAGAGCCTACCCTACTGTCTATTCCTAAAATTTTAGCTGTGTTTAAGGTAATTAAACTTAAAGCTTCTTCTTTAGTTAATCCGTAAGCGGCACATGTTCCAGCCAAAAAAGGAAGGTTACGTGTATTCATACGTTCCATATCTCCTGCATTTTCTAATCCTACTAAAACGCCAGCTTTAACTAAATCATTAGCCATTTTAAATGGGGCATCATAGTCTCCATCATCTGTATTTGGTCGAGAGTGTACGCGTTGTAATAATACTGGTATATTATTCTGCTTTAATAAATTTGTTACTAGATTAGCTTCGTACCCACCAACGATAACCATTTTTTTAACACCATTTTCTTTAGAAAACGTTATGGCATCTGTTATTCCTTTCTCATTACTTACATGTACATATAATGTTTTAGAACCATCCATGAGTCCTTGTAAGGCTTCGAAAGGTAAATGTTTTGGTTTTTTATTTCCTGTTATGTACGCTTTACTTTCTACAAAATAATTAGCTAATGCTTCTACTTGCTTTTTATAATTTTTATTTGCCTTTAACGTTGCTGGCTCTCCTAACCACCATCGTCCTCTAGAAAAAGGATTAGGCCAATTTAAATGGATTCCATCATCTTTTTTAATAGCTGCGTCTTCCCAATTCCAAGCATCTAATTGCACTATAGAAGAG
>NZ_JBSHNS010000490.1:0-6537 GCF_053601635.1 Pontimicrobium sp. MEBiC01747 | reverse complement strand
TCCATTGTTCTTTATTTTGAAGAATTGGTAGAAAACTTTTTCCATTAGTCTTTAAATCCTTATTTGCAGCAATATCTAAAATTGTAGGAAAGACATCCATTAGCAAGACAATTGATTTATTATCTTCTTTAGGTTGGAACTGGTTATCCCATTTTACAAATAATGGTACTTTAATTCCGCCATCGTACAACCAACCTTTCCCTGCACGAAGCGGGTAGTTTGAGGTTGCTAAATTGCGTTTTTTTGTTCCGTCGTTAGATAATCCTCCATGGTCTGACGAAAACACGATAATTGTGTTTTTTTCAATATCTAAATCTTTTAGTAGTTTTAATAGTTTTCCAACATTTTCATCCATCGTTTCAACCATTGCTGCATATTTAGGATGATTTTGACGCATTTTTGTACGCCCAGTTCCTTCGTTTATAAATTCTGGTTGATTCTTGAAGTCAAAATTTTTAATTTCTTCTTTATTACGTTGAATATCCTCTGGCTTTGCTTCTAAAGGTTGATGCACTGCGTAAAACGAAAACATAGCCATAAACGGTTTGCCTTTGTCTACATTTTTAATGTATTTGGCAACATTATCGGTCATTACATCCATTAAATAATCGCCTTCTTTACTCACTTTATCTACATCTGGAATTGGCGATTTTTTGGTTTTTCCTTTGCCTTTCTTTTTATTAAAAGGATATAAAAAACTAATTGGCGAGCCTGCGTGACCTGCTGCAAAACTGTAATCGTAACCAAAGTCTTTTAAACTTTCTTCGCCTCCCAAATGCCATTTGCCAAAATATGCAGTTTGATAACCTGCAGCTTTAATGTTTTTTACGAAGTTTTTATTATCTGCAATACCACTCATTTTAAATCCATCGTCTGGCACTTCTCCATTTTGTATAGGATAATTACCTGTCATCATAGCGTAACGCGATGGTACACAACGTGGATAATTGGCATAGGCATTATTAAACACAACTGATGCTTTTGCCAACGCATCAATGTTTGGTGTTTGGTAGATTTTGCTTCCGTTTATGCTTAAATCATGATAGCCTAAATCGTCCACATGGATAATTAGGATGTTTGGTTTTGCTTGAGAAGAAATTTCTGTTTCAGTATTATTTTCTGAAACTGTTGTATTGCTTTTGCAACTGAACATTAATGTTAGCAGTATAATTGTTATATAAATATTCAGTTGCTTCATCTTACTCTTTTATCAACTTTTTATGTTCAATACCTTTATCTGTTTCAACTTTTAATATATACATTCCTATAGCTAAATTATTAAGGTTTATTGAGTTGTTTTCTATAGTTTTTGCGGTGTAAACTTCTTTTCCTGAGATATTGAACACAGAAACTGCTTTTAATGTTGCATCTGTATTAATAGTTAATACCTCTTTTACTGGATTAGGAAAAACAGATATATTACTAAGTGAAACCGCATCGACACTTAATGTTTCGTTAAGCACTTCTATAACTGTAATTGAAAACTTACGTGCATTAAAAGTGTTTAAAATATTATCGTTATTTAAAATTATGTTTGTATCACCTAGAGCAACTCCAGAGACCCAAGGCGCATTCGAGCGATACTGCGTCATTGTTGGCGTACCTGTATAAGTTAATAAGTTATCAAATTTCACATTTTGAATTCCTGTATCACTTACGTTTAACACTAAAATGGTTTCTTTAGTCAAACTTTTAAACTTGTAACCATACAATGAATTAACTGTTCCTACAGAAATTGGATTGGTTCCAAAATTAATTTTTTGCATTTCGGTCATTCCAGACATGGCAGCCATAAACTGTTTTGTTGTAACTCCAGCAGATGCTAATCGCATTGTTGCATCTGGTTTTACAACGTTGTTATCTGTAATATGATGAAAATCTAATTGTTCTGTTTTATCGCCTAAACTTAACCAACTGTAGGTTAATGCTGCATGACGCATACCTGCAGCCCAAGTATCTTCGGCATTATTTTTTGTTGCTCCATACTCTGTAAACCAAATTTTGTAATCGCTTGGTACTTGGTCATAATCTAATTGTTTATCTAATGGGTATTGAATACCTTCTGCTATGGCATGTTTTGCTGTTGTAGCATCTGTAATGGCTGCATTAGTATCTGAAACGCCATAAGCATTATAGGCATCATTTACATAATGGTGCTGTGTTAAAGCATGTACATCTTGTTTTAATTGGGAAAAATCTGGATTCGTATTTAATTCATTGTAGATAGTATTATTCCAACGTTCTCTTGCAGACGTTCCATTTCCTCTTTTTGTGCTTATTAAAGCAAATTTCATATTTGGGTATGCTGCTTTAATACCTGCGACAACATCTTTTGCTTGTTGCAAATAAAACTCTGCATTTACATCTGTTGCATCCTTTTTATTATTAGACTCTATTGCTGCGCCTGCTCCTCCATTTGCCGTGGCATCCCAACCTGAGTAAAACTTCCCGTTAGCTTCTGTAATATGAAAAATACCACCTTCTTCATTTCCAAAATAAAACTCATTTCCAATTTCTACTGCATATGGTTCTTGTCCTTGTGCCACAAACTCATCAATAGCATCAATCATATCAGCAATTTTAGCATTTAATGTGGCTTGACTTTTAAGTATGGCTTCAGATGCGTTTACATCTACTCCTGTTGCGGGTGTAGGTCGTGCCAAATTAGCCATGTAAATAACTTTTGTTGCAGATGGCTTTCCTGCCATAAATTGAGCAATAGTTACAACCTCTCTATTGTTCCATGGTTTATCTGTATTTGGAATAAACTGTCCTGTACTCCAATCCCAATAATTACCTTGTGTGCCTCCTGGATATCTTAAAATATCTGGATTCATTTCTGTTAGTAAAGTTTGAAAAGACGTATTGGTCCAAAATAATGGTCCTCCATCTGAACGTCTGTTAAAACCGATGTTTACTTCTGAGATATCTCTAACAGTTGCGTCTAAAGTTGTGGTAACCGTTTGCGCATCTGCGCTGTTACTATAAAAAAAAGCTATAAAAGCTACTATTTTTAATTTGGTTAAAAATTTCATTTGGGATAAAAGTTATTTAGTTTTTGTTTTTTCTTTTTTTACTTCCTTTATTTTTCTTGCCAACATTTAAGCGTTCTGGCACTAACATTTCCTTTTTCCAATCTTTTAATAATTGAAGCATTTGGGCAGTTTTAGCTGACTCTTTTTTAGATAAATCGTTTAATTCGCCAACGTCTTCTTTTAAATTGTATAATTCTATTTTATCTTTTTCAAAAAAGTGAATTAGCTTATAATTGCCTGAACGTACTACAGATGCTTTACTATCTCCTGTACTATGAGGTCTTGCCTTGCGTGAATGCCAAAAGACCGTTCTGTCTTTCCAGTTCTCTTTGTTTTTTAAAACCGAAGCGTAGCTTTGTCCGTCTAATCCTTTTACTTTTTTATTAAGTGTTAAGTCTAAAAGTGTTGGGAAAATATCCATTCCTAAAACAATAGATTTATCTTCAACACGAGGCTTTAAATTATCTGACCATTTTATAAATAATGGTACACGAATACCTCCTTCGTATAACCATCCTTTTCCTGCTTTAAGAGGCAAGTTTGTTGTTGCTAAATGACGCTCTACTTTAAACCCATCGTTAGATAAACCTCCGTGGTCTGAAGAAAATACAATAATGGTGTTTTTGTCAATACTCATATCTTTCAACGTTTGCAATAATCGACCAACGTTTTCATCTACATTCTCAACCATTCCTGCATATCCAGCATCGTCTTGACGCATTTTACGTCTGCCTTCACCTTCTTTAATATATTCTGGTGTATCACCAAAATCTATAGTTTTTAATTGCTCTTTATTTCGGGCTTCATCTTCTGGTTTTGCTTCAATTGGTGTGTGTACAGCGTAGTATGCTAAAACCGCTAAAAATGGTTTGTCTTTTGGATTGTTTTTAATGAAATTAATGGTAGCATCTGTTAGCATGTCTGAAGCGTAATCGCCTTCCTTACCATCTTCTTGTACATTAGGCACATTATACTTTGCAGGTTTCCCATTTTTTTGTGTGTTAAATGGATAAAAACGACTCCCAATTCCGCCAGCTTCTCCTGCTGCATAAATATGCGAAAAACCAAACTTATCTGGGTTGCTCTTCCCTTTTCCTAAGTGCCATTTACCAACATAAGAGGTGTTATAACCAGCGTTTACAAATTGCTTAATCATATTTTTATCTTCAGGAATGGCGCCTAAATTACCTTTGTTTTCATTTACAGGATACATACCCGTTATCATACCATAACGCGATGGTGTACAACGCGGATAGCTACTGTAAGCATTGGTGAAATTAACAGATTCTTTTGCCAATCGATCTATATTATTTGTATTGTATAGTTGAGATCCTGTGATGCTTAAATCGTGATAGCCTAAATCATCTGTATGGATAATTAATATGTTTGGCTTTTTAGCTTTGCTCAACGTTGCTTTTGTTTGAGCACAACTTATTATTGAGAAGCAAAGTGCTATTAGAAGTGTAATTTTTTTCATTTAAAATCTGTCTTTTATTCTGAATATAAAATTCAGGAATTATGTCAAAAAAAGGCGATAACATTGATTATCGCCTTTTGCTTTATTTTGTTAAATGCGACTTAAGCTTCTGCTTCAAATCTTTTACTACATGAACGTATGCTGGATCGTCTATTAGATTTCTTGTTTCTAATGGGTCTTTATCATAGTCATACAATTCGTAACCTGAAATATTATCGTTGTTATATGGCTTGAAACTTCTATAATTGTTATTATGCCACTCTGTATATCTGTATCTATTTGTACGAACAGAATACCCCATTTTTTTTTGACGTCTATATTGATGATAAGCATAATCCATAACTACAGATGTTGCCTTATCGTTATCTAATAATGGTACTAACGATTTTCCATCGGTTTGTGCATTTTGTGGCACATTTGCTAATTCAAATACTGTTGGGAACAAATCGACTAGATTTACTGGATGGTGTGATTTCTGGTTCTTTTCAACTCCTGGTCCAGCAAACATAAATGGAATACGTGTTGCTTGCTCAAAATTAGAGTGCTTGCACCACTCTGTATGGTCACCTAAATGCCAACCATGATCTCCCCAAAGTACAATAACCGTATCGTCTAGAATGTTTCGTTTTTCGAGATTATCTAATAGTATTCCTATTTGCGCATCTATATAGGATATACAAGCCATATAACCATGAATAAGCTCACGTTGCTTAGCTTCTGGAATAATATCGCCAACTCTATAATTGTTATCGATATCGCTGAATGCTCTTAATTCTCCAAAAGAATGGTAGGCAAA
The DNA here is from genome assembly GCF_053601635.1 of Pontimicrobium sp. MEBiC01747. Taxonomy (NCBI): domain Bacteria; kingdom Pseudomonadati; phylum Bacteroidota; class Flavobacteriia; order Flavobacteriales; family Flavobacteriaceae; genus Pontimicrobium; species Pontimicrobium sp. MEBiC01747. The sequence continues at coordinate 1,229 of NZ_JBSHNS010000490.1, read as the reverse complement.
CTTTGGTGTTCCTTCGGCTACTTTTTGAAATTTTGCTAATTCAATTTTATCTCTATCGTATAAATCCCAATACTTTTTTGGCGCCACGAATGGTAAGTGTGGTTTTTGATAGCCCACTCCTAAAAACCAAGGTTTTCCAGATTTTTCTAAATCGTCTAACTGTTGTAATGCAGTTTGCGTATATAAGCCATCTTGATATGCTGTATCGCTAACATCAACGCTTTCTGTAGAAGGTTTTAAACGTTTAAATACATAGCCTCTTTGTTTACCTCCTCTTTTAATGCCTTTAGCGATAGCTTCTTCTTTAAGTTTAGCCATTTGCTTTTTAGTCTCTGGATTTTGATAATAAGAAAAAGCTGCTTCTCCTGCTGCTGGATCATAATTATTTGGTAATTGATGTGGCATACTCCAACTTTTTCCATCATGTCCAGGGGAAGAACTTCCCTTATGATAAATCTTACCTACTGCTGTGGTTTCATAGCCTTGAGATATTAAATATTCTGGCATTGATACTAAACTAGGTGCAGATTCTCTAAAATCGGTATGTAAATCCCAAACTTTAGTTTTATCTGGATTTGCACCTGTCATTACACTTGCGCGAGAAGGACCACAAACGGCATACTGTACATGAGCGTTGGTAAAGGTCATTCCCATTTTTGCTAAACGGTCGAAGTTTGGTGTTTTCATCTGAGATTCACCATAATTTGAAAGCAATGGTTTTAAATCATCAATAGAAAGAAAAAGGATATTTTTCTTAGTATTTGAAGTTGTTACCACATTATTAGACTTTTCATCTAATGCTTTATCGTTAGTTGATTTTTGCGAACCACAAGCCGATAAAATTATCGCTCCAACTAGTGTTGCTATGAAAAATATTTTTTTCATTTATATCTTTTTATTTATTTGTTAATACGTCTTGTACAGAGGTCTCACTATCTTTTCTATCAACGATTGAACCAAAGTCTGTGTCTGTTATCATTCTAAAATCTGCTAAAGACTTATCGTTTTCAGATTTTTTCATCAATGCTTTTAATTGCGCTTTTAAATCCGTTACCACATTTGCATATTGTGGATCTGCAATAATATTATTTATTTGTGTTGGGTCTTTTTCTAAATCATATAACTCCCAAATATCAATATTATAGTAAAAATGTGCTAATGTGTATTTTTGTGTTCTAATACCATAATGTGGTTGTACATGATGCCAATAAGGAAATTCGTAATAATGA
>NZ_JBSHNS010000489.1:0-1568 GCF_053601635.1 Pontimicrobium sp. MEBiC01747 | reverse complement strand
GTTGTAGGTGATGTAGATTTTAGAACTGTTAAAAAGCAAATAAAAAAATATTTTGCTAGCTGGGATACTATGGTAGAAGTACAAACAACTGTTTTACCTCCAAAAGCAAATGTAAAATACACGCAAATTAATTTTGTAGACATGCCAAATGCGGTACAATCTAATATATCCTTAACAAACAATGTGTCCTTAAAAATGAATGATGAAGATTTTTTTGGAGCAAAAATTGCTAACTATATTTTAGGTGGTGGTGGTGAAGGTTATTTATTTTTAAACCTTCGTGAAGACAAAGCATATACTTACGGATCTTATTCTAGTTTAGGTACAGACAAATATGGAGCAGCAAGATTTAATGCTTTTGCTAAAGTAAGAAATACCGTAACAGACAGTGCAGTTGTTGAAATATTAAAAGAAGTTAACAGAATTAAAACTGAAACTGTTTCAGTAAAAGATCTTAATAACGCAAAAGCAAAATATGTTGGTAGCTTTGTGTTAGCACTAGAGCGCCCAGAAACAATAGCTCGCTACGCTTTAAATATTAAAAAGAATAATTTACCTGAGGATTTCTATACAACTTATCTTAAAAAGGTTAATGCAGTAACTGCAGACGATGTAAAACGTGCTGCAAATAAATACTTTACCTCAGAAAACGCAAGAATAGTTGTAGTTGGCAAAGGTAGTGATGTATTAGAAAACCTTGAAAAAACAGGAATTCCAATTAAATACTACGACAAATATGCTAAACCTGTAGACAAACCTGTATATTCTAAACCTATTCCTAAAGGAGTAACTGCACAAACTGTAATAAGTGACTATATTAAAGCTGTAGGTGGAGAAACGAAACTAAAAGCAGTTAAAACAGTATTAACAAATGCAGACGTTACAATTGCAGGCGCACCATTCTCTCCAAAAGCAATAATTAAAGCTATGGCGCCAAATAAAATTTCTATGGAAATGGTTGCCGAAGGTATGGGTACATTAATGAAGCGTAAATTTGATGGTTCCAATGGATATCAAGAACAAATGGGACGTAAAGTACCAATGAGTGAAAAAGAATTAGATAAACAAAAATCTACAAAAGGGTTATTTCCAGAATTATATTATAATGAGTCTAACATTTCATTAGAAAGTTCAACTACTATTGATGGTGTTGATGTATACAAAATAAAAGTAACAGAAGGAGAGGATGTATCTTATAGATACTACAGTGTAGAAAATGGTTTATTAGTACAATCTGAGTCTACATCAGAGGCACAAGGACAATCCATGACTACTATAGAAAATGTATCCGATTACAAATCTGTAGATGGCATTAAATTTCCTTACACTCAAAAAATAACAGTAGGTCCACAAGTTATTACTTTACAATCTACCGATGTTAAAATTAACGAAGGTGTAACCGAAGAAGATTTTAATTAATCTATAAATTTATATCTATAAAAAAAACCGAAGTTTATCACTTCGGTTTTTTTATATCTTTTACTTTTTATTAGCTAAATACACGCCTATTAAAATAATTAGCGTTGCAAAACCCTGTAATACACTAAATTCTTCTCCATCTATAAGCC
>NZ_JBSHNS010000488.1:0-24307 GCF_053601635.1 Pontimicrobium sp. MEBiC01747 | reverse complement strand
ATATACCCCTGTAGGGAAGTTTTTAGAGCGGTTTGCATAGCATTTTTGTATTCAGTTTGATACACTTTCTTGCTTTCAGTACTAAAAAGGTTTGCAAAAGACATGCGTACCATATTCTCGAAATTAGTTTGCACCATTTTATTAGCACGAGATCTTAATAGTTTTCGTTCGTTATCATCAGCTTCATAAGTAGAGTTTAATAAACAAAGACCTTTTATGTTTTTTGTAAAACGTTTTGAAAAGTTTAAAGCAACATAGCCCCCCATAGAATGACCTACAAAAATATAATCTGTTAAATTTAAATAATCTAAAACAGCTTTTACTGCGTTTGCCATATCGCTCATAGTGTGTATATAACCTATACAGTTAGTTTTTCCATGACCTAACAAATCTATGGCTATAACACTGTGGTTTTTAGCTAAAACTGAAATGGTATCATTCCACATAGAATGATCTTCTAAAAAACCATGTAATAAAACAATAGGAGTGCCTTTACCAGAAATGGTATAAAAAATATTAATTCCTTTGTATTCTAAAATCATTTTTAAAGTATATTAGGCAAAATATAAGTTTAAGTATGTAGTAGCAAGTTTTTACTAAAAAAATATGAGTAAAAGAAAAGATTTATTTGTAACGAGTTTTGCATTGTTTTCCATGTTCTTTGGAGCTGGTAATCTATTATTACCTCCGCTTTTAGGTTATAACGCAGGAGAGGATTGGTTTTGGGTAACAATAGGGTTTATGTTAACAGCAGTGGTTATCCCTATTTTTGGCATTTTAGCACATGCAAAACTGCAAGGTACTATGTTCGATTTTGGTAAAAAAGTATCTCCAATTTTTAGTTTAGTCTATTGTGTTATAGTATATGTTATATCTGTAGCTATACCATCTCCTAGAACAGCATCTGCTACACATGAAATAGCCATTCATCCTGTATTTGAGACAAGCCCATTACTTACAAGCGCTATATATTTTACTTTGGTATTAGTATTTGTTTTAAATCGTTCTAAAATATTAAATTTAATAGGTAAATTTTTAACCCCATTAATAGTAATCGCTCTGCTTTTAGTAATAGGAATAGGGTTGTTTTCTAGTACAATGGAAATGAATCCTGCAACGTTTGAAGCGCCAATTGTAAGTGGTGTTTTAGAAGGTTACCAAACGTTTGATGCTATTGGAGCAGTAGTAGTTGGGGCAGTTATAATTATCTCTTTAAATTTTAAAAAAGAAGACTCTTTTGAAGATAGAAAAACGCTCATTAAAAAATCGGGCTTTATAGCTGGGCTAGGATTATTTATTATTTATGCAGGGTTAATTTCGGTAGGCGCATTTTATGGAGCAGAAATAAATATAGATACAGCTTTAAGTAGCGATATGCAAAGGGCTAATTTATTAAGAGGAATAAGCATCGCATCATTAGGGAGTTTTGGAAATACTATATTAAGTGTTTTAATATCCTTAGCATGTTTTACAACAGCTGTTGGTATAATAGCAGGTACAGCAGATTATTTTAAAGGTTTATTAAATAACTCTCAAATAGTATATACAATTACAGCAGTTATAGCATGTGTTGTAGGTGTCGTTATTGGGCAATTAAATTTTCATTCTATAATAATGATAGCCTTACCAATACTAATGTTTATTTATCCAATAACTATAGTTTTAATTTTATTAAACGTTGTGCCAGAGCAATATGCATCAAAACTAGTATTTAGAGGAGTTGTTATTGTAACTTTTTTGTTTAGTATTCCAGATTTCTTGAAATTTATAATAAATCCAGAGTATTTAGAAGAAATTATAAATAGTATTCCTTTAGCTAAATATAGTTTTGGCTGGGTTTTACCAGCTTTAATTATGTTTCTAGTGTTAAATTTTAAAAAATTTACGACTAAACCAACAGCATCTATTTAATAAACCAATGGCAGTTCAAGACATTACAACCTATACATTTAAAGATATATTTACGTTAAGCGTTGTTCAATTCGAAAACGCTTGTGTTGTAAACAAGCCAGAGCAAATAGACGCCTATAGTATATATTGGATTAAAGAAGGCCGAGGAACTTATAATATAGACTTTAAAAGTTACACTTTTAACGAGAATGTGTTGTTCTTTCTATCTCCAGGGCAAGTATTTTCGGTAGATTCCGAAAAAATAAAAGAAGCCTATAAACTTACTTTTGTACGCGATTTTTATTGCATACAAACCCATGATAAAGCTGTAGCCTGTAATGGCGTACTGTTTAATAATGTTTACGAAACCCCATTTGTAAAACCTTGTGAAAACGATACTAAAAAACTAAATTTTATTTTAGAAAGCTTAGTAGAGGAGTTTAACAGCGACAATACTGCGCAGTACGATATGCTACAAACCTATTTAAAGCAGTTTATTATACACTCGGTACGAATAAAAAAGGAGAATCATCCTATAAAAGATGCAGTAGAAACTAAACTTTTTAAAGATTTTAGCGTGTTGGTAGAGCAAAATTATAAAACACTACATTCAGTAACCGATTATGCAAATCGTTTAGGTGTGTCTCCAAAATCGCTTACCAAAAACTTTCAAAAAGTAGGAGCGCAAACCCCTAGCGATTTTATTAAAAGCAGAATAGTATTAGAAGCCAAGCGCCAACTAATCTATACAGACGAACCCGTAAAACAAATAGCCTATAGTTTAGGTTTTAACGATTCTGCCTATTTTACACGATTTTTTACAAAAGCAACTTCAAAATCGCCACTGCAGTTTAGAAAAGAGTATTAATGCGTACGAGTTATATTTTATACTTTTAATCATTCTCAATGTTATATTAATTATTAAGGCGTGACCACAAGGGTCAGGCTGTCCATATATATCTTTTTATCCCTTTTTGGGTATAAAAAGGATGCCATTTCCATCCTTCACGCAAAAAAATGCTAGTAAAATTAGGCAAGTCCAAGCATAAGGAACTTTTGTCCATTTTTTAAGGTGTATTCGTGTTGCATCTTTGCAGTGTAATTAAATAGTAACAATTAAACACAACATAAAATGGAAGCAATAGAAAAAAATCAGTGTCCTAATTGTTGGGGATATCAAGTTTATAACGAAAAACAACCACAGCAAAAAATGTGCGAATGCACAAAAGAAAATAAATAGAAAATAAATTAATAAATAAAAACCTATTCTAGTAGGTAAAAATAATAATAATATGAGTACAAGAATTGAAACATTAAACCCAGAAACAACAACAGGTAAATCGAAAGAATTATTTAATGCAGTACAAAGTAAACTAGGCTTTATACCTAATTTAATTAAAGTGTTTGGTAACTCTCCAGCAACATTACAAACCTATTTAAGTTTAGGGGAATTAACAGGAAGCGGAAATTTTTCTAACAAATATAGAGAGCAATTGGCATTAGCAATAGCAGAAAGTAATGCTTGCAATTACTGCTTATCTGCGCACACGGCAATTGGAAAGATGAATGGTTTAAGCGAAGAGCAGACAGAACAAAGTCGTCAAGGATTTGCAAACGATGATAAAGCTCAGGCAGGATTACAATTTGCAAAAGCAGTAACAGAAAATAGAGGTCAAGTCTCATCAGAAGCTATTGCAGAAGTAAAAGCAGCAGGATTTAATGATGGCGATATTTTAGAAATTGTATTAAATGTGGTTTCTAATACATTAACAAACTATGTTAACCACATCGCAGAAACAGAAGTAGATTTTCCATCTGTAGAAGCAGGTAAATTTACAGTAACTCAATAAAATAATAATTAACAATAATCAATAAACCCCTATTTGAAGGGAACACAAACAACAAAAACAATGAAAAATTTAGTATTAGGAGTATTTTTAGTAGCCTTCACATTTGTTGCACAGGCACAAGACAAAATGAAAAAAGCAGTAAAAACAGTAGCTTTAGAACAAACAAAAGGAGAATTTACTCAAAAAGGATTAACATTATCTGAAGGAACCTATGTTTTTAATGTAACAAATAGCAATGCGGCACCAGAAGTTGGATTAGTATTAATACAAGATGGAAAAGATGGAACTAACCCAAAAAATCACATAGCAGATGCTTATGTATCTCAAATGGTAAAGCATGGTAAAACAGAATCATCAAAAGCGGTGACACTTAAAAAAGGAACATATAAGTATTTCTGTCCTTTTAATAAAACACCACAGTACACATTAACTGTAGAGTAGTTAGTTATTTAGTTTATTATTTTAAAGCGAATTCTTTAATTGGAGTTCGCTTTTTTTGTTGCTTTTTAAAGGCTATAATTGTTCCTTTAATGTTCTAGCAATTACAGTATCGTAAATAATTTTTAATTTGCTTATTTTATTTTCCAAATCAAACTCTATAATATCTACAACATCAAACTCAACCCTTTCATTGTTCTTTAAGGTCCATTTGTATGTAAAGTATAGCGCTAGATTATTAGACTCACCATCTTCGAAAATTCCTAATAAGTGAAGTTGAGAGTTTGTTGTGTCACTACTTAACTCATAATAAAATTCATCTGCTTTTTTTATACCATACAGAGGGGAGTCGACTATTCCATCTGTATTAAATAAATTAATTACATTTTTAATGTCACCTTTTTCAAGATAATCTATGTATTTAATAGCGATTTCTTTTTTTGTCATAATGAAATAAATGGGTTTAATAGTTTAGAAGAAAAATAAAGCTAAGCATTATTTTTATATGTAGTTGTTTTTTACTGTTATTTCATTTTTTTTAAATACTTAATAGTAAAAAAGGGGTATTTATACGCTTGTTTGGTAATACTTGAATATAGTAGTTTTATGGTATCAACCCATAATATGTATAACCAAATAAAATAAATTTAAAATGACACAGTATAAAAGTCGTAAAGAGTTTTTGCAGAACAACCCAAAAGCATCTGCATTTGCTGCATTAGATAAAGCTACACGTAGACAAAAACAAATTACAGATCAAGCAATACAATTAAAGCCAGGTCAGCTAAAAGGAAAGGACGTTATTGTTATAGGGTCTGGAGTTGGAGGACTTACCACTGCTTACGAGATATTAGCACAAAAATCTGGTGCAAAAGTAACGGTATTAGAAGCCTTAAACAGAACAGGAGGGCGTTGTTTAAGCTTGCGAACAGGAGATACATTAACAGAAGATATTAATAGCGATTTATTTAACTCTACCCCAGGAGAAACACAAGTTGTACGCTTTAAAAGACCAGTAGGAGACTCAGAACCTTATCTTAATGCTGGACCTGGTAGAATACCAAGTAGCCATAAACGGTTATTAGATTATTTGAAAAAATTCTCTGTAGATGTTGAGGTTTACGTTATGAACTCAGAGTCTAACTTAGTACAAAAAGATAGTAGTTTTGGTGGCGAGGCCATGGTATATCGTCATTTAGATCATAATACACGAGGTTGGTTAGCACAAATAGTTTATAGTAAAGCAGAAAAACTATTAAGTGACCCAGAATTGAATATTAGCAAAGACGATTTAAAAACTCGTGTAGAAGAGCTACAGAGCTTAATGGTTAGTTTTGGGGAACTTGATGCAAATGGAAAGTATGAGGCTACTGCTGGTTCTGTAGGTTTTGAAAACGGTAAAACAAGAGCAGGTTATTCTGTACTACCAGGTGTAGCAGCAGGGATTGTGACAGATGTGCTGAGTTTTGATAATTTATTGAAATCTAAATTTTGGGAAGGCACTAAGTTTTATCAACCCGCAGATTTTTTATGGCAGCCAACACTATTTCAGCCAGTAGGAGGTATGGATCAAGTACAACATGCTTTTACACAGCAAGTAGCAGCTTTGGGTGGCGATATTCATTTAAATAGCCCTGTTAAAAAAATTGACTGGTGCGAGGAAAGTCAGAAATTTAAAATCTTTGTAAGTCAAGTAGGAACAGAAGATTTAATAGAATATAAGGCAGATTATTGTATTTGTAATCTTGCAATGCCGTTTTTAAAAAATATAGTATCAGACAAACTTATGAAAACTGGGTTCGAAGATAGATTTAAAGAAGCGCTTGAAGCAGTTTATGTTGCGCAATTTACTCCTACTAAGGCTCCTGGTTACAAAGCGAGAGAAGATGGTTACGTGCCAAAATTTTTAGCAAGTACCTCTAAAGTTGGTTGGCAGGCTAATAGAGAATTATGGCAAGGAAGTTCGATAAAACCAGAAGCAGGAGGCGTTAAAAAATCTGAAATAGGTGTCGTCCCTATCTTTGGGGGAATTTCATGGACCGATAGCGAAATTCAACAAATTTGGTATCCGTCTACAGGATATCAAGATGAAAAAGGCGTTTTAACAGGAGCTTACAATTTTGATAAAATAGCTAACGAGTGGGGAAAATTACCAATAAGTGAAAGGCTAGACAAAGCGAGAAAAGATGCTAGTAAATTTAATGAGAAATTTGCAGAAGGATTGGATGATGGTTTGGCAATTGCATGGCAAAACATGCCACATATAAAAGGCGGTTGGGCGTATTGGCAAGCAGTGGGAGACTCTAAATATTCTACAAGGCAATTTAACGCTATTGCTCAAGGAACTGGCATATATAATGAGAAGAATAAGACTTATAATGACCCTTGTTTTTTTATTGTAGGCGATCAAATCTCGTCTTTGCCAGGTTGGCAAGAAGGCGCGATAGCAGCAGCAATTAATGTTATTAGTCGTATGGCAAAACCAGATGTAGAAATTGCACCATTAGCAAATCTTCCAGATACACGTTTAATGGTAGAAGGTATTTAATAAATAGTAGTTTTATTATCATAAAGAAAAAACCATTTAACAACATCTGTTAAGTGGTTTTTTTGATTTTTATACCCTTTAAAAGAGACTATAATTAGTAAGATGTTATTTGTTTTTTTCTTCTTTCTTAGAATAGAACCAAGCCCCAATACCTAATAAAACATAAAGGACTACTATAGCAATCATTTGTTCCCATTTGGTTGTAAACTCATAATATAAAATAAGTATGCCACCACTACCCAAACCTATTATTGATAATACTGTTAATAGTTTTGATGAATTAGTTTTAGTTCTTATTCTATAATTGGCAACAGCCATTAATAATGATACTAAAAGAAAGGTAATACTTCCAAACTCTAGTATTAATTCTAGCCCACCAATAAGAATTAAAAGACTAGCCATAACAGCCATTCCAATAATAGCATTTTGTGGGCTATTGTTTTTTCTAATAGATAACCAATTAGGGAAATAACCATCTTTGGCTATTACAGATAGTTGTCTTGAAGATCCAAAAACTGTACCGCTAATGGCGCTACTAGATGCTAAAAGTGCACCAATTATTACAAGATAGGTGCCTAAATCTCCTAATATTTCTCCAGCTCCAGCTGCAAGAGCATACTCTTTGTTTTTTACAATATCTTCAGTTGGAATTGCAAATAAGGCACCAATTGAAATAATTACATAAATTAAAATAGCTAAAGCAATTGCAGAATATATGGCTCTTGGAATGTTTTTTTCTGGCTTAGTCATTTCATTTACAGCATTAATAACTAGCTGAAAACCTTCATAGGCAACAAATGTTATAGAAGCAACAATAAGAATAGAAAAAAGACTAGAGTTTTTGGTATCTAAAGCTAAATTGTCAATAAATGTTTCAAAATCGGTTGTTCCGTGTTGCATTAAAACAAATGAAATAATGGTTAAAATGATTAATTTTGTGTAGACCATTAAGTCTTCAATCTTTCCCATCCCGTTAACACTCCATATATTTATAATGGTAAAAATGCCAATAACCCCAATTGCAATCGCTTTTCTAATCCAAACATTATCTGCAAAATCAGAACTACTAATAGCATAAGAAGAAAACGTGTAAGCATACAGAGCAAGCGTGCTTATGTAGCCAAAAATAATAAACCAACCTATAGCAGAAGCTGAAAACCTTGAGTTTGGGTAGGTTCTTTTGTAAAAAGAATAAGTTGCACCCTCATCCCGATAATATAACCCTAGTTTTACATAAGAATATGCCGCTAATGCCGCAATTAATCCGCCAATAATAATTGCAATTGGGGTTAAATTACCAATCATTGATACAGAAATACCTAGAATAGTAAAAATTCCACCACCAACCATACCGCCTAGAGCAATAGCTATTAATTCTGCTAGACCTAATTTTTTATTTCTATTTCTATGTTGAGTCATTGGTTGTTATTATCATTTTTATTCGTTTTTTCTTGTAATGAGATATAAAGTCTTTGTAGTATGTTTATAGTTACGTAGTTAAATATCCAAATTAACAAATAAAAACCGAATAGTATGTTTTAAGTATTTTTATGAACTTGAAAGTTAGGTTAATTATAGGTTTTTTTGCTAAGTTGTATATGTATATATTTTAAATAAGCTATTATTAGTTATTAATAAAAGGATTAATGCAAACGTTTTATAGTAGAAAACGCTTGATCTACAAGGTGGTCTTCTACCAAAACAGTAAACTCATTGGTTGTAGAAATTACTTCGTAGATAGCAATACCCTCCCATGCAAACCGTTTAAAAATTTGATAGTATAGCCCAGATATTTTAGAATTGTCTTTTGGTAAACGAATACTAATAGCAGAAAGCTGTTCTTGTAAACCAGTTTTAGTCTCGTTTTTAAAAGCCTCTAAAACGGTTTGTTTTTCTGAGCTAGAAATAACAAGATTACTTTCGAAAATACCTCTTGAAAATCCATAAAATACCTCTGTATTAATACTCTCTAATATTTTAGCATGGCTATGGATTAGGGTTTTTGAGTTTTCGAAAGTAAAATCGATTAAATTAGACCGTACAGTAATATCTCCCAAATCTTTTAAAACCGACCTTAGTTTTTTAGAATGGCGGAGGTATTTAGGTGGGTTGTAGCGCCGTAAAGCCATCATTATGGCGCCTGTTTTTACAGGTTTTCGTAGCATTTTGCTTACAGGTGTTTGTAACTCTTCGGCTAAGGCAGAAAAATTAATAATGCTTCTAGATAAAGCTTCTTCTAGAAAAGGTTGGGTAATTAAAATGTCTTCTACACAAGAGGCAATTGTCTTCATAAATATTATTGTTTAACCTTTCATTAATGAAAGAGTTAGATCTACAATTACACATTATTTATTGTTAAATAATTAACATGATGTGTAAAATTAGACTAATTTTTTCATTTTTAATTATAAAGGAAGAACTAAATGTACTTTTATCTTCTAAAACAGTCAGTGCGTCAATCTGAACTTGTTTAGCTTTCTGATTATAGTAGGTCAGAATCTCATAGGTTTCATTTTGGTTAATTAATTTATATGAGATGCTATAACGAGTTCAGGTTGACGCTACTGATATATCCAGTATATTAAATAATAAAATATGTTAGTATTAAAGTTTGGTGGAACATCGGTAGGATCTGTAGAAAATATGATTACTGTAAAAAATATCATTAATGATACTACTAAAAAGGTCGTGGTATTATCTGCAATGTCTGGAACTACAAACGCACTTGTAGAGCTATCGGAAAACATTAAACAAGCAGAAGTAAAAAACGCATTAGCTTGCCTTAAAAAGTTGCGAGCATCTTATACAATAACCCTTAACGAGTTGTTTAATAACGAAACTATAAAAGCAGAGGTTACTAGTTATGTAAACGCTATATTTAATGTATTAGAACGCTCGGTAAATACACTGCATACATTAGTTTTACATAATACCATTGTAGCACAAGGCGAATTATTATCCACCTTTATTTTTAGTCGTTTTTTACAGCAAGAAGGCTTAAATGCTGTATTGCTACCTGCATTAGATTTTATGCGTGTAGATAGAAATAATGAACCAGATAATTTTTATATAAAACAAAATCTTAATCGTTTATTTAAAACAGTTCCAGAAGCAGATATTTATATAACGCAAGGATTCATTTCGCTAGATGCAGATGGAGAAATCTCTAATTTAAATAGAGGTGGAAGCGATTATACAGCAACAATAATAGGAGCAGTTTTAGAAGCTAGAGAAGTACAAATATGGACCGATATTGATGGATTTCATAATAACGATCCAAGGTTTGTAAATAATACTAAAGCAATCTCTAATTTATCGTTTGATGAGGCAGCAGAACTAGCTTATTTTGGTGCTAAAATATTACACCCACAAACCGTAATGCCTGTTCGTGCATTAGACATTCCTGTACGTTTAAAAAACACAATGGCTCCAGAAGTTTATGGAACTTTAATAACTAATACTATTCATGGAGAAGGTATTAAAGCTATAGCCGCAAAAGATAATATTACTGCAATTAAAATTAAATCGGCTAGAATGTTGCTGGCGCATGGATTTCTTAAAAAGGTGTTCGAAATTTTTGAAAGGTTTGAGACGTCTATAGATATGATAACCACTTCGGAAATAGCCGTGTCCTTAACTATAGATGATGTAACCCATTTAGAAGCCATAGTTGCTGAGCTTGAAACGTTTGCAACTGTAGAAGTCGATGACTATATGAGTATTATTTGTTTGGTAGGCAATACTATTATATACCATCCAGACACACCTAGTTTATTTCAGGTGTTGCAAGATGTAAACGTAAGAATGATAGCCTATGGCGGAAGTAATAATAATATATCGTTATTGGTAAATACTAGCGATAAACTAGAAACATTACAAAAACTACAGCGCTATGTTTTTGAAACATTTCCACCGGTATTAGCTTCAATATAAAAATGATGAAAAAGAAGAATTTAAGGCAATAAAAACAGGAGCATATAGCTCCTGTTTTTTTATGTTTTTTATAAACTCTTTATTTAAGAATTCATAAGCTCTTCAATTTCATCTGCTTCAATAGGAATATTACGCATTAAATTAAATGGCTCTCCGCTTTCCTGTATAACAACATCATCCTCTAAACGAATACCAAAACCTTCGTCTGGAATATAAATGCCGGGTTCTACAGTAAATACCATGTTGGCTTGCATAGGTTCGGTTAAAATACCATAATCATGAGTATCTAAGCCCATGTGGTGAGAGGTTCCGTGCATAAAATACTTTTTATAAGCAGGCCAGTTAGGATCTTCATTCTGTACATCGGCTTTATCAATTAAACCTAAACCTAATAATTCACTCGTCATTAATTTACCAACTTCTACATGGTAATCTGCCCAAATAGTTCCTGGAGTTAATAATTTGGTTGCAGCATTTTTTACTCTATTAACTGCATTATAAACATCCTTTTGTCTAGCTGTAAATGTTCCAGAAACAGGAATAGTACGTGACATATCGCTAGAATAATTAGCATACTCGGCACCGACATCTAATAATATTAAATCGCCAGCCTTACATTGCTGATTGTTTTCTATATAATGCAATACGTTAGCATTATTACCAGAAGCTACAATAGGTGTGTAAGCAAATTTTTTAGAACGGTTTCTTAAAAATTCGTGCATAAACTCGGCTTCAATTTCAAATTCCCAAACATCTGGTTTTACAAAATTTAAAATTCTACGAAACCCTTTTTCAGTAATATCGCAGGCATTTTGAATTAAATCTAACTCTATTTGGTCTTTTACAGAGCGTAAACGTTGTAAAATAGGATTGCTTTTTGCTACGCGATGCGCAGGATATTTATTTTTTAACCATTTTGTAAAGCGGTCTTCTCGAGTTTCAGTTTCAACATTAGCACGATAATGTTCGTTAGTATTAATATATACTGTTTCGCATTGCGACATAATTTCTGCCATAACCTTATGTAAATCTTGTAGCCAATACACGGTTTTTATACCACTGGTTTCAAAAGCTGCATCTTTAGTTAGTTTTTCGCCTTCCCAAATGGCAATATGCTCGTTAGTTTCTGTTAAAAATAGTAGTTCTCGATGTTTTGGATTTGGACAATCTGGAAATAATACTAATATACTTTCTTCTTGATCTACACCACTTAAATAAAAGATGTCTCTGTGTTGCTCAAAAGGTAATGTACTATCTGCACTAACAGGATAAATATCGTTAGAGTTAAACACAGCAATACTATTGGGTTGCATTTTTGCAGCAAAGTTTTTACGGTTTTTAATGAAGAGGTTGCGATCTATTTTATGATATTTCATTGGAAAATGTATTTTTAGTCCTCTTAAAAAGAGAATTTCTTATTATTTATTTTTTTTGATGTTCCCCAAAAATAATTAAATACCATGTGTAATCTGGTAGCCATTTGGCACTATTTTATGTTTTTACGAATTCTGCTCATGTGCCTTGATGAAATTCCTAAAAAAGAAGCTAAATAGTGTAGTGGTACTTTTTGAAGCAATTCGGGCTCATTAAGTAATAGCTTTTTATAACGCTCTTCGGGAGTTAAAGTGAGTAAATCAATACGATAATCGTCAATTAGAAAAATCTGATTTTCAATTAAATTATAGTAGAATGCATAAAACGCAGGGTTATTTTTAATTAAATCATTAAACGTAGTTAAGTCTATCACCCAAAGTTTACAATCACTTAAGGCACGGATGCTTTTTCGAGAAGGAATTTGGTTTTTAAAACTGTTTAAAGCAGAAGTTAACGAATTCTTTAAAGCTAAATAAGTAGTCTTTTCTTCGTCTAAAACCCTAATAGCATGTTGTAAAATTCCAGTTTCTATGTAGCAAAAGTATTTGCAAATTTGCCCTTCTTCAACAAAAAAAGAATGCTTCTTTAATTCTAGAAGAGAAAAATGCTCTAAAATTGAAGGAATACGTTCCTGTAAAGCATTGTTTTTAATCCCCTGTTTTAAATAAAGTGCTAAATGTGCTTTTGAGATAGTCATTACATATACTGTAGTTTCGTATGTCGAATTTAAAAATATAAATTCAATAAATGTTAATTATTAGGCTAATAAAGGTCTTTTAACTAGGGAACTTTGTTACTAAAATAACTTTTAATTACCTTTCATACCTTAATAGTATTAACCTGAAAAATGAAGGGCCTTAATTATAATGTTACGCCCTAAACAGATAAAACAATACAAAAACTAATGAAAACCAACCTATTTACACTTCTATTTACTATTGCAGTATTATCTAATGCACAGCAAATAACTTCCTCAGCAAATACAGTGACCGAAGCATTGCAGCAAAAAGTAACATTGCAAGAACAATCTATAGTAAAAAACATTCCGTTTAAAAATATAGGACCAACTGTAATGAGTGGACGTGTTACAGATTTAGCTGTAAACCCTGAAAATGAAACCGAATTTTATGTGGGCTACGCATCGGGAGGTGTCTGGCATACCGTAAATAACGGTACAACATTTACCCCAATTTTAGATTCAGCACCAACACAAAATGTTGGAGATATTGCTGTAGATTGGAAAACTAGGACTATTTGGGTTGGTACAGGAGAAAATAATAGCTCACGATCATCGTATGCAGGAATTGGTCTTTTAAAATCTACAGATAATGGAAAAACGTGGGAGAATATGGGGTTGTTGGACTCTCACCATATAGGTAGAATTTTAATAAATCCTAATAATGCAAATGAGCTAGTTGTAGGTGTAACAGGGCATTTGTACTCTCCAAATAAAGCACGTGGAATATACAAAACTAAAGATGGTGGAAAAACATGGTCTCAAACCCTCTTTGTAGATGAAGTTAGTGGAGTAATAGATTTACAACACGCACCTAATAATTATAATGTGATGTTTGCAACATCGTGGACAAAAGATAGAAAAGCTTGGAATTTTAATGGAAGTGGTAATAACTCAGCTATTTTTAAAAGTACCGATGCTGGAGAAACATGGGAGCGCGTATCTACCAAAAAAAGTGGTTTTCCAACAGGGGGAGGCGTTGGTAGAATAGGTGTTGCTATGTACGATGATACTACTATTTATGCAATTCACGACAGTCAATTTAGAAGAGAGCCAGAAGCGGATAAAGAAGAAAAAAGAGGGTTAACTAAAGAAGACTTTAAAACCATGGGAGTCTCTAAATTCTTAAATTTAGAAGATAAAAAGCTAAATAGGTTTTTAAAACAAAATGGATTTCAAGAAAAATACCGAGCAGAAAACGTAAAACAAATGGTAAGGAGCGGTAACGTAAAACCCGTTGACCTAGCAAACTATCTTGAAGATGCAAACTCTATGCTGTTTGATACACCAGTAATTGGCGCCGAAATATATAAAAGTACAGATGGCGGAAAGACTTGGAAAAAAACACATGATGATTATTTAGATGGTCTGTATTACAGCTACGGATATTATTTTGGACATATCTACGTTGCTCCAAATAATAAAGATAATATATATGTTTACGGTGTACCAATTTTAAAATCTAAAGATGGCGGAAAAACATTTGCCTCAATAAGTAAAGAAAACGTACATGCCGATCATCATGCATTATGGATAAATCCTAAAAACCCTAATCATTTAATAAATGGAAACGATGGAGGTGTAAATATTTCTTACGATGACGGAGAAAACTGGATAAAGAATAACTCACCATCGGTTGGGCAATTTTATGCTATTAATGTAGACAATCAAACCCCATATAATGTTTATGGAGGATTGCAAGATAATGGTGTTTGGGTTGGACCACATAATGCAAGAGAGAATAAAGCGTGGCACCAAAACGGACAATACCCATGGAAGAGTATTATGGGTGGAGATGGTATGCAAATAGAAATTGATGAAAGAAACCCAGACATTGTTTACACAGGCTACCAATTTGGAAACTATTACAGAATAAATAGAGAGACAGGGAGGCAAAAATATATTCAACCAAAACATGAATTAGGCGAAAGTCCATATAGATTTAATTGGCAAACACCAATACAATTATCTAAGCATAATCAAGATATTTTATATCTAGGCGGTAATAAGTTAATGCGTTCTATGGATAAAGGAGATAATTGGAAAGCTATTTCTCCAGATTTAACCAAAGGAGGTAAAAAAGGGAATGTAGCTTATGGTACTATCACTAGTATTAGCGAATCGCCTTTTGAGTTTGGAGTTATATATGTAGGTACAGATGATGGTCTAGTACAAGTTACTAAAAACTCTGGAGGAAGTTGGGAAAATGTCTCATCATCTTTCCCTGAAAACTTATGGGTAACAAGAGTAATAGCATCAAAACACCATAAAAACAGAGTGTATGTAACCCTAAATGGTTATAGATGGGACGATTTTACGGCTTATGTATATATGAGTGATGATTATGGTAAAAACTGGAAAGCAATTAATAACAATGTGCCAGATTCTCCAGTAAATGTTATAAGAGAAGACCCTGTAAACGATGCACTATTGTATTTAGGAACTGATAACGGAGCGTATGTTTCCTTTAATAATGGCAGTTCTTGGGAAGCCTTTTCTAATGGCTTGCCAGCGGTTGCAGTACACGATATGATAATACAAAGTGCTACTAACGATTTATTAATTGGAACCCATGGGCGTAGTATATATACAGCCAACATAGCTCCATTACAACATAAAAATATATTAACAAATACTAACGAAATCGTGTTTTTTGATATAAATAAAATTCGGTATTCGTCGCGTTGGGGAAGCTCTTGGAGTAAGTGGTTAAAACCTTATGAACCTTCAGCAACAATTAAATTTTATTCTGCTAAATCAGGTAAGCAAACTGTGCAAATCCGTTCAAGTCAAAATACACTTTTAAATACAATTGAAGTAGACGTTAGTAAAGGTTTTAATTATGTAGATTACGATTTAACTATTTCTGAAAAAGGAAGAAAAAAACTATTGAAAGAAAATACAAGTATAGACATTAATAAAGCTAAAAACGGAAAGTATTACTTGCCAAAAGGGAATTATACTGTAGAAATATCTAGTGCTAAATTAAAAAGAAACACAGATTTAATAATAAAATAATTTTTTACTGTAGTCATTTTTAATTAATGAATAGTAAGCCAAAGCTTTATTTTATATCAGGTACTATGTGTACTCCAGAACTTTGGAGTAAAGTTCAATCTAATTTGTCTACTTACAATTGCATGTATGTAGATACTACTTTAGCGACGTCGTTTATAGAAATAGATGCGATGCTAGATAGTATTTTAAGCAAAAATGCTTTTGTTGTAGCCTTTTCTATGGGTGGGTATGCTGCATTACATTTTGCAATAACTTACCCAAAAAGAATAGCAAAACTTATGATTATTGCGGTTTCGGCTAATGGATTAAGTAAAGAGGAATTGCAATTACGAAAAAATACTATAGAGTTTTTGGAGACTCATAAATATAGCGGTATTTCTAAAACAAGAGTATTACAGTTTTTACATCCAAAAAATTACCAAAATAAGGAGCTTATTCAAATTATTAAACAAATGGATGCGACTTTAGGAAAAGAGGTGTTAATTAAACAGCTTAAAGCAACATCTCAACGAGTTTCTTTGTTGGGGCAGTTAGCAAGTTTAGAAAACCCGATACATATAATTGCGTCTGTAGAAGATAAATTAGTGCCTATAAGTGCAGTGAGAAAAATGCAGAGTAAAATGCCAAATGCTACATTAACTATTGTGGATAATAGTGGCCATATGTTGCCTTTGGAATCACCAGAAATAATACAAGATTCAATTCGAGAGTTTTTTAATTAAAATTCAGTCAAGAATATAACCTGAATTTATGCGTTATCTATTTGGTTCTCATTTTTTTTGAGAAAATTAAATACTATTTTAGCATATATTAGTCATTGAATAAAATTTTAAAATAATGAAATACTTAAAACTTGCTGTAATATTATTAGTAATTACGCTAACATCATGTGTTGTGGATAATGATGAGTCTTTAAATGAGGTTATTCCAGAACCACCAGCAAATCTTATTATAAAATTTAAGTTCGATCCAACTCAAGAGCGATTAAACAATTTAGGAGAACCCTCAACAATTCCATCTGGTAATGCAGCGCAATCTCCTGTAATAAGCAAAATGAGTGCTAACTATATAGAGTTTTCACCAAATACAACAACACTATTAGGAGAAGGTGCTGTACTCTTTTCGGGAGTAGAAACTGAAGCTGGAGGGGATTTAGCTATAGATTTTCAAAATGCATCATTTGCAGGAGATAATGAAACTTATGTAAGTATACCTTTAAGTCAATTATCTGTAGGAGATTACAATTGGGTGCGTATATCACTATCGTATCAAGAAGGAGCAATAGACTTTTTGGCAGCTGATGGAAATGACTATACAGGTACATTGGCAAGTTTTGTAGGATATAATAATTATATAACTACATTCGATTTAAATGGAAGCGCATTAGAAGTAAATGATAATAAATTACAAGGTTTTTGGGCTTTTGAAACTATGGGGATTACAACACAAGGGCAAGCGCCAGTAGGGGCAACTACAGTGCCAAATCCATTATTTGATACCTCTCCAATACCAGATGGATCCTGTGTAGTAACAGGGCAATTTGAGAACACTTTTACTGTAACGGGAGAAGAAACAGAAGACATAGAGGTTGTTTTGTCTTTTTCTGTAAATAATAGTTTTGAATGGACAGAAGTTACTGAAGATGGAAAGTATGAACCAGCTGCAGGTGAACAAGTTGTAGATATGGGTATTAGAGGGTTGATACCAACAATTTCTAATTAAATAAAGTTATTTAGAGTTATTCTAAATCCTGTTTTTTTTCTGTTAAAATAAACTAAAGGCGTAAAGTTTGCGTTTTGTTGATGACTATATTGGTCTCCTAATTAAATCATCAATCAAATCATCATGCAAAAACTTGTAATCGTTTTACTTGCGCTATTCTCTGTGTTTAAAAGTTTCACTCAAGACACAAAAAACAAAGAATTAAAGATATTTTTAGACTGTAATATATGCGATAATACATATATTAAACAAAACCTTGGAAAGGTGGAGTTTGTAAGAGATCAAAGCCTTGGAGATGTACATTTATTTTTTGTCTCTCAAAGAAACGGAAGCGGTGGGCGTAGCTATGAAATTGACTTTATAGGGAAAGAAGAATTAGCAGATATAAATTATAAAATTGAATTCTCTACCGATGCTAACATGACTAGTGATGATGTTAGAAAAAGAATTCTTAAAAACATTAAATTGGGTTTAGTTCGCTTTTGGATTGCAAAAGGGGCTATAGATGAGGTAAGTGTAAGCGTACCAACACCTAGTGCAGAAAGTGATACTGCTGAAGTTAAAGACCCATGGAACTATTGGTTATTTAGAATAGGAGCTAGAGGTTTTTTTAATGGGCAAGAATCTAACCGAAGTAGTAACTTAAACTTTAATGTGTCTGCACGAAGAGTAACAGAGAAAAATAAATTCTCATTACGAATGGGCTTTGGAGAAAATAAATCGGTATTTACTTTCGATGATGAAGACATTGTGGCTATTAACAATAATAAGTTTTTAAACGTAAACGATGTTATTAGTTTAAATAACCATTGGTCTGCTGGAGCATTTGGAAGTCTTGGTTCCTCTACATTTTCTAATAGAGACCTGTATTGGTCTTTTAAACCAGCTATAGAGTATAATTTCTTTAAATATGACGAATCTGCTAAAAAGCAACTAACATTATCATACAGAAACGGAGTTGTGTATAACAAATATATTGAGCGTTCTGTTTTTGGAAAAAATGAAGAACATTTATGGGAGCATAATGTTTTGTTAGGAGGTGTTGTAAGGCAAGAATGGGGGAATATTAATGGAGAAGCCTCTTTTAATCAGTATTTACACGATACTACATTAAATTCGTTAGGGTTTTTTTTAGGTGCTAATATTAGAATTTTTAAAGGGTTTAATTTTGACGTAAGTGGTAATTATAGAATTACAAGAAACCAAATTAATTTACCAGCTGGAGATGTGTCTTTAGAAGAGTTGCTATTACAACAACAGCAATTACAGTCTGGGTATAATTATTTTGTAAGTATAGGTTTTAGTTATTCTTTTGGTTCTATTTATAATACAGTTGTAAATCCAAGATTTAATTTTTAATACGAGCTATAATGTTTAAGCTACTTCTTGTTTTGTAAGTTGTTGGTAATGTGTGGCATGTGTGTTTAGTTCTATTGTATACAATAGGCTTTAGAGCAGTTTTTGATTATTTATTTTTAAAGCATTGATGTTGAAAAAGGTAAGTAAGAAGCTTAAACAAAAACAATAATTTTAGAAGCTTAACTTAAACCGATTCTAAATAGTGAGCAAAAGCATAGTATAAATTTGTGATACTAACTAACGAGCGTTATCTTTGTTGAACACTATACTTAACAACAAAAATAATGAGCGGAATTTTAAATTCTTCAATAGGAAGAAAGTTTGCCATGGCACTTTCGGCACTCTTTCTAATGTTTTTTTTACTTCAACATTTTGCAATTAACATTCTATCGGTATTCAGTCCAGATACTTTTAACGAAGCATCTCACTTCATGGGTACGTTTTGGGCTGTTCAATACATATTGCAACCCATACTAATATTTGGAGTGGTTTTTCACTTTGTAATGGGGTTTGTTTTAGAAATTAGAAATAATAAAGCAAGACAAGTTAGTTATGCTAAAAATAATGGAGGTGCAAACTCTTCTTGGATGAGTAGAAATATGATTTGGAGTGGAGGCTTTATATTAGTCTTTATGATTATTCATTTTATAGATTTTTGGATTCCAGAATTGAATACAAAATTTGTTGCAGGCGACATGTCTGGATTAATAAACCCAGAAGATGCAACAAGTGGATTTAGGTATTATGAAGAGTTAGTTCATAAATTTCAACCTATGTGGCGTGTAGCGTTATATGTTTTAGGGTTTGTATTCTTAGCATTACACTTATTACACGGTTTTAACTCGGCATTTCAGTCTGTAGGAGCAAACAATAAATATACTAAAGGATTAAAAGGGTTTAGCAAAATTTATGCAATTGGAATTCCTGTAGGGTTTATAATTATTGCATTATTTCATCATTTTAATCACTAATAATTAAGTTCAATATGGCTTTAGATTCAAAAACACCAAAAGGTCCAATAGCAGACAAATGGACTAATTATAAAAATAAAATTGATCTTGTAAATCCAGCTAACAAAAGAAACATAGATGTTATCGTTGTTGGTACTGGATTAGCAGGAGGTTCTGCAGCAGCTACTTTAGCAGAACTAGGATATAACGTAAAAGCATTTTGTTTTCAAGATTCTCCAAGACGTGCGCACTCTATTGCGGCACAAGGGGGAATTAATGCAGCAAAAAACTACCAAGGAGATGGAGATTCTACTTACAGATTATTTTACGATACTGTAAAAGGAGGAGATTACCGTTCTCGTGAGGCAAATGTATACCGTTTAGCTGAGGTATCTGCAAATATTATAGACCAATGTGTAGCGCAAGGTGTTCCTTTTGCTCGTGAATATGGAGGGTTGTTAGATAACCGTTCGTTTGGAGGGGTTTTAGTATCTAGAACATTCTACGCAGCAGGGCAAACAGGACAACAATTATTATTAGGAGCTTATTCTGCCATGAACCGTCAAATAGGTCGTGGAAAAATAAAAATGTACAACCGTCATGAAATGCTTGATGTTGTAAAGGTTGATGGAAAAGCTCGTGGAATTATAACACGTAACCTAATCACTGGAGAAATAGAACGTCATTCTGCACACGCAGTAGTTTTAGGAACAGGAGGATATGGTAATGTATTCTTCTTATCAACTAATGCGATGGGAAGTAATGTAACAGCCGCATGGAAAGCGCACAAACGTGGTGCTTACTTTGCAAACCCTTGTTATACGCAAATTCACCCAACATGTATTCCGGTTTCTGGAGACCATCAGTCTAAATTAACATTGATGTCTGAATCTCTTAGAAATGATGGACGTATATGGGTGCCTAAAAACATTAAAGATGTTGAGGCTATTCGTAATAAAACATTAAAACCAACACAAATTGCTGAAGATGATAGAGATTATTACTTAGAGCGTCGTTATCCAGCATTTGGTAACTTAGTACCTCGTGATGTAGCCTCACGTGCAGCAAAAGAAAGATGTGATGCAGGTTATGGTGTTAATGCAACAGGTGAAGCAGTCTATTTAGACTTTGCTTCAGCAATACAGCGTTACGGTAAAGAACAAGCAACAATTAAAGGGTTAAATATAAACGATGCCGCTCTTGTTAAAAAGCTAGGGCAAGAAGTCGTGAAAAATAAGTATGGAAACTTATTTCAAATGTACGAGAAAATCGTAGACGAAAACCCATACGAAACACCAATGATGATTTATCCAGCAGTTCATTACACAATGGGAGGTGTATGGGTAGATTATAACTTAATGACTACTGTACCAGGATTATATTGTATTGGAGAAGCTAACTTCTCAGACCACGGAGCAAATAGACTAGGAGCTTCTGCATTAATGCAAGGTCTAGCAGATGGTTATTTTGTATTACCATATACTATAGGAGATTACTTATCTGATGATATTAGAACTGGGCCAATTTCTACCGATTCGAAAGAATTTGAAGAAGCAGAAAAAGAAGTAAGAGCAAAAATTGATTTCTTTATTAATAATGAAGGATCTCATTCTGTAGATTATTTCCATAAGAAGTTAGGAAAGATTATGTGGAATAAAGTAGGGATGTCTAGAAATGTAAAAGGATTAACTGAAGCGATTCAGGAAATAAAAGCATTAAGAGAACAATTCTGGAAAGAAGTAAAAGTACCAGGTTCTAGCGATGAGTTAAACGAAGAATTAGCAAAAGCTGGACGTGTAGCAGATTTCTTAGAATTAGGAGAATTATTTGCTAAAGATGCATTAAACAGAGAAGAATCTTGCGGTGGTCACTTTAGAGAGGATTCTGTGGAGTTAGATGGAGAACAAAAAGGAGAAGCTTTACGTAATGATGAAGATTTTGCTTACGTAGCAGCATGGGAGTATAAAGGAGAACCTAGTGACGCTGTTTTACATAAAGAGCAATTAGAATTCAAGGATATAGAATTAAAACAAAGAAGTTATAAATAAAAGGAAGACTATGAATTTAACGTTAAAAATATGGCGTCAGAAAAACGCTAACGATAAAGGGAAAATGGTTGATTATAAAATCAGCGATGTATCTCCAGATATGTCTTTCCTTGAGATGTTAGACGTTTTAAACGAGCAACTTATAAACGAAGGAGACGAACCTGTAGCATTCGATCACGATTGTCGTGAAGGAATTTGTGGTATGTGTTCTCTATATATTAATGGAGAAGCACATGGACCAGATAGAGGTGTTACAACATGCCAGTTACACATGCGTATGTTTAAAGATGGCGATACTATTTATATAGAGCCATTTAGAGCAAAAGCATTTCCTGTAATAAAAGACTTAGTTGTAGACAGAGGTGCTTTTGATCGTATTCAACACGCAGGAGGGTTTATATCTGTAAATACTTCAGGTAACACAATAGATGCAAATGCTATACCTGTTAATAAGGCAGATGCAGATAAAGCATTTGAAGCAGCTACATGTATTGGTTGTGGAGCTTGTGTAGCATCTTGTAAAAACTCTAGCGCAATGCTATTTGTAGGGGCTAAAGTCTCTCAATTTGCATTATTACCACAAGGGCAAGTAGAAGCTACAGACCGTGTTTTAAACATGGTAAAACAAATGGATGAAGAAGGATTTGGTAACTGTACAAATACAGGAGCATGCGAAGTAGAATGTCCTAAAGGAATTTCGTTAGAAAACATTGCAAGAATGAACCGTGAATACTTAACAGCATCTTTAAAAGGATAGTTGTAATAATTATTTGTTAAGCATAAAAAAGAGGATAAGTTTTAAAACTTATCCTCTTTTTTATTATAAAACGTTTTTTAGTTTAATCTAAGTAGTATATATATCCAACATTAAACCAAACTAACCAATCATTGTTTTTATTAGAATCTAATTGGTGATTTAATCCATCGACCCAGTCGCTAAAGTAATATTGCCATCTTAAGTCTACCATTACATCTGCAAGAGGTGCTACTTTATATCTTACACCAACACTAGATACTATAGACCACGTACTACCAGACTCAACATTTATAGGTTCTGGAAAGTTACTATTTATTGTGTTTTGTGGATGTGTATTATACCAAGGATTGTAGAAGTTAGCAAAATTATCTGGGTCTCCATTTCCATAAGAAGTAGCTACTTTAGGATTGTAAGATACATAGTGAGCTCCTAGACTTACAAAAGGTGCAAACTTATACCCGAATGCTTGAAATGAACGAATACTTAAAGGAAAGAATTCTAACTGCATACCAATGTCAAAATTATTAGCTTCGCCTTCATGTCCTCTTAATTGATCAGCTTCAACAGTACCTCTAGAGTCATCAACCCATTTACCAAAATGGTTTAATTTTGTTTTATTCCAAGATATTTCGGTTCTAAGTTTAAAGTGATCATTAAAAAAGTTATCAGTAGTATAACAATTACAATCTGCTCTGTATGCAAAGTTAATATAGTGTACAATACCAACTCCTATACCTGTGTTTCCTTTGTTTGTTTCAAAGTCATTACGAACTCCAAAATCGGATTGAAATGCTACAGGTCCCGTTATTACCCCTATTTCGTGAGAAAACCCTAACTGAGAAAAAGCAGCTTGGGAGGCTAGGGAGATTAAAAATAGCAATGCTAATTGTTTTGCTTTAAGCATGATATGGTTCAAATTTAGAGGCTTATAATTAAACAAATATATAAAAACCCGATAAACCAGCAAATTTTATAGACAAAATGCATCGGTTCTTTCTGATTTTATTTTATTTAACAATAAAATTAACTTTTGCGAATTTAAAAAAAAAAGAATGTAATTTTTAAAGATAATGTATATTTGTATTAAAATAATATACATCATATTTATAATCATATAAGTAAATGAAAAATAAGATAGAATCATTTTTAGATCTTGTAAAAGAAAAAAATGGAAACGAACCAGAATTCTTACAAGCAGTTCATGAGGTTGCAGAGACTGTAATCCCATTTATTGAAGATAATCCAAAATATCAAGGTAAGATGTTATTAGAGCGTATGGTTGAGCCTGAGCGTACAATAATATTTAGAGTACCGTGGATAGATGATAATGGTAATACTCAAGTAAACAGAGCTTTTAGAGTAGAATTTAATTCTGCAATTGGACCTTACAAAGGAGGGTTACGTTTTCATCCATCAGTAAACTTAAGTATTCTTAAGTTTTTAGGTTTTGAACAAGTATTTAAAAATAGTTTAACAACTCTACCAATGGGTGGAGGAAAAGGAGGAAGTGACTTTAACCCAAAGGGAAAAAGTGATAACGAAGTGATGCGTTTCTGTCAGTCATTTATGAGTGAGTTATTTAGACACATAGGTGCAAACACAGATGTACCAGCTGGAGATATTGGAGTTGGAGGGCGAGAAATAGGTTACATGTTTGGACAATATAAAAGATTACGTAATGAGT
>NZ_JBSHNS010000487.1:0-5550 GCF_053601635.1 Pontimicrobium sp. MEBiC01747 | reverse complement strand
AACTCTGGTAAACGTTTTATTTGTGCTAAACCTACTGCCGCATGTAATTCCGATATTCTAAAATTATAACCTAAAAACGGATGTGTTTCTGCTCCTCTATCGTTCCCCTCATGGTCATGTCCATGATCGCTATAATGGTCAGAGTTTGTATAATATTCTGCATTGTTTGTAATAACGGCTCCTCCTTCTCCACAGGTTACTGTTTTAACAAAATCGAAAGAGAAACATCCTAAATCGCCTATACTTCCTAAAGCTTTATTGTTATAGGTTCCGCCTATAGCTTGGCAAGCATCTTCTAACAATAACAAGTTATGTGCATTACAAATTGTTTGCAATGCATCCATATTCCCCATACTTCCACACATATGTACTACCATTACTGCTTTTGTTTTTGGGGTAATAGCGGCTTCTACTGCTTTCGGGTCTAATGTTAATGTAGCGTCTATATCTACTAAAACTGGTATAGCACCAAGCATGGTTATGGCTTCAAAACTAGCTACAAATGTAAAGGTTGGCATAATAACTTCATCTCCTGCTCCTACTCCAGCTGCTGCTAAGGCTACAGATACGGCTGCTGTTCCGCTAGATACTAATTGCGCGTGTTTTGTATTAAAGGTACGTTGCAACTCTTGCTCTAAAGATTTTGCTTTCCAATGGCCATTTCGCATACCATCAAACCCATAGCGCATTAATACGCCGTTATCTAATACATCTTGTACTTCTTTTCGTTCTTGGTCTCCAAAGCGTTCAAATCCTGGCATTGTATATCTTTTATAGTTTCAACGTCAAAACTAACAGAAATTAGTCAATTAAAAAAGCCTGTAGACACTAAGTTTTACAGGCTTTTTAATGTTTTTATTAAGGCTTGAGTGTTATGTTTTTTAATGAAATTCGTCAATTCGAGTGGATTTTACGATTGAAAAAGAGTAAAATTTGTATCGAGAACATACACTTTAGAACAAAATAGTTCTCGATACGATTCCTCATACTTCGGAATCACTCGAACTGACATTTCGATTTATTTTTTCAATTTCGACTTCAGTTTCTATTTAAAACAACTTTAATAATTCTCTAAAACTGAATCTATAAAATTAAAGTGCGTATCGGTCTCTCGTAAAAAAGTATAGCCAGAGAGTTCTCCAATGACGTTTAAGCTTCCGTTTAAGGCTACTAAATTGGGGTAGCTTCCTTTTTTATTGTATTTGCTAACTAATATGTTATTTTTTTTACGCTGTTCTGGTGTAATAATATCTGTTCGTCTTGGTATATCTACCATTACCAACACAAAGTCTTTCGATTTTTTTTCAAAGGCTTCAGAGTTAAAGAAATCCTTTTTTAAAGATTTACATGGTGGACACCAATCGCTTCCTGTAAAAAATAGTAATATTGGTTTTTTAGATGCCTTTGCTTCTTGTTTTGCTTCTTCTATATCTGTTAACCAATTTAGGTTAGATACTTCCTCTTCATCATACTGTGCAAAGCCTTGTACTGCGAAACATAATGTTAATATTACAATTAATTTTTTCATAAACTCCTTCAGATTAATACTACAATAATAAAACTTTTATCTAAATAACAAAAATCTTGCCATTATATTGTGTTACATTACAATAATAGAGTCTTGTAATGGCTTTCTTACCTTTTTAAATCCTGCAAACATATCATTATCAGCTCGGTAACCTATTGGCATTACTAATACAGATTGTAAGCCTTTAGCTTTTAGGGCTAGCATATCATCATATTTAGAAGGCTCAAATCCTTCCATTGGGCAAGCATCGATCCCTTCTATCGCACAAACCGTTAATAGGTTTCCCATTGCTAAATAGGCTTGTTTTGTAGCCCAAAGTGCTATGGCTTCTTTTGGCTTAGTTTCAAAATCATGAATTAAAAAATCTTTAAACCCCGCTAAAATTTCGTCTGGTGTGTGGCGTATGCTTTTTACACGATTAAAATAGTTTTCTATATAGGCTTTATCTACTGTGGTTTCTATACAAAACACTAATACATGAGAGGCTTGTGCCACTTGTTGTTGGTTCATAGAAACACGTACTAATTTATCTTGTAGCGGTTTATTGCTAACTACAACTAATTTTAAGGGTTGTAGTCCATAAGAGGTTGCTGTAAGGTTAAAGGCCTCATATATAGTGTTTAACTTAGCGTCTGAAATTAGTTTTGTAGCATCAAAACTTTTTGTTGCGTAACGCCACTGTAATTTATCTATAATATTCATTAAATACGGTTTATCTTTACACAAAAATACTATTTGACATTTACATAACAGACCTTGCTGTTATAATAAAAAGTAATACTACTATTATGAAACTAACTGATGAATTAATTAAAGCTTCGGAAACTAGAATTTTTAAAGCTATTTTCCCCAACACTACAAACCACTACAACACCCTTTTTGGTGGTACCGCATTACATATGATGGATGAAGCCTCATTTATTTGTGCTACACGTTTTAGCCGAAAGAAAGTGGTTACCATCTCTACCGATAAAATTGACTTTACAAAACCCATTCCTGAAGGTACTATTGTAGAACTAGTGGCTACAATAAATAAAGTGGGCCGTACAAGTTGTGTGGTTAAAGTGGATATTTTTATGGAGAAAATGTACGATAAATCTCGTGAACTATCTGTTACTGGGTTCTTTACATTTGTTGCTGTTAATGAAGACATGAAACCAATAGCAATACTGGATTAAAAATTTAAAAAAAAATACTTTTTTTATTTTTTTTAATCTAAAAAGGGTCTTATATTTGCACCCGCAATCAGGGAATACCTGATGAGACGCTCAAGGAGAAATGGCAGAGTGGTCGAATGCGGCAGTCTTGAAAACTGTTGAGGGTCACACCTCCGGGGGTTCGAATCCCTCTTTCTCCGCGAAAAGCCTTGTAATCTTCTGATTTACAAGGCTTTGTTTTTTAAGTACCAATGTAGATGTCAGAAGTATATTATTTAACTACATATTCATACTACTAAAAATTAAAAAAATATAACTTTAAAGGTTAAACTTATTTTAACTCTAATCTTGTTAAATTGTAGTTTATCTGAGCACCTCTAATATTATTCTCTGTTTCGATGATTTATAATAGGATAATACCTAACCAAAACAGATTTATACTTTATTACAGGATGATAACTATTTTTAATTTTATCTGTAACATACATTATATATTCTGTCTCAGTATTAAGTATCGCTTCTTTTAAAACAGCAGGTATATCTTGGCTTACTTCATCATTAGTATCAGATTGTTCTTTAACTGCAACAATTACTTTAAAACATTCAAAACCTTCTATAGCTTTAGTGTCATCTAAGATAAATACTTGATAAAAAATACTTAGAACGACATACTATAATCTCCTATACCTAATTATTTCACTTCATATAATAATAAAGAAAATTAAAAAGCATTATCACATAATCTAAAATAAGTAGGTATCTCATAGAGAATTTTAACCCTCAGTTGTGTTATAATTATACAATATTGTAAGTTTCTTCAACGTAAGAAGCAATAGCATTAAAAAGCACCTGAATAATAGTACGGTGCTTTTTCTTTAACAGGAATGACATACATGTTCCTTTATAAATAGACAATTCGGAAAACAGGGTTTAGATTATTTTAATGTATTCCCTTACTAATACTAATGAAAATCCTTACTACTTTCTCATTATTAAGTTATTACTTTGTAACTGAATAAATTGTAGGGAGTTTATTCAAAGCATATTAAAAAGCATCCATCGCACAGTAGGATGCTTTTTTGTTTATATACTTTAATATTAAAATATTGTTTCTTTAGTTATTATAATAGTTAAACTGTAGATAAAACACGCTAATATTAAAGTTATTTTTTATTACTTATCAATGACTTATAATAATTTTTTTAACTGCTTGTCTATTTGTTATTACATCTCTAATTTGAAGAAAATATAACCCATTAGCTAAACTAGAGGTATTTAAAACTGTAGATTTGTTAATCTCGTCATTATATATTAATCTGCCATTAACACTGTATAACTTATAATCGAAAGATTTATTATCACTTAAATTAATATATAAAGCGTTTGATACAGGGTTTGGAAAAACATTAATATTAAATAAAGAAAATTCACCAACACTTAAAGTTTCTTGAATTTCAAAATTAAAGTTAGATACATCGTAAAAAGTAGAAGCTGCTCTAAACCCACCATTAACATCGCAACGAACCAAAACTCGTGCATTAGTTGTTATAGTATTTGGAATAGTAATACTTTCTGCACCATCATTAGCGGTAGCGTTTGAAACAACAGAATAAGTATTACCTCCATCTGTTGAAATTAAAATATCTACATTAGCACAATGTGTATTGGTCTGGTTAACCGTCCATGTTACTGTATGCGTATCGTTTCCTGAAAATATCTCTCCTCCATTGGGGCTAGTAACCTCAAAAGGGCCTGTGTTTGCAACCGTAACAACTGTTCTATCTTCTGCCAATCTTCCAAATGTAGAATTATTATCTCTAACTGTAAGTGAAAAATTTATGTCTCTCGTGGTACATGGTAGCAGTTCCCATTGTTGATTATTATTTCCAGCTAAAACATCACTATATTGAGGCAAGCTACGGTAATTATCTGTTGTCGCAGAACGAAAACGAAATAATGCATTATTGTCAACATTACAAGAAGGAGAATTATTAACTAATAGTCCGCTACCATCGTATTGTACCCAATGGTAAGTTAAATTATTAGCTGGATCGTTATTATCATTACCGCTTCCAACTACAATAAAAGGTGTTTGCATTGGAATTGTAAAATCTGCTTGGGCATTTGCAACAGGATTATTAGCATTGCCTCCAGCATCATTAACTGAACAATTAAAATTTGGCAATTCTGCTATTATTTGTGCTATTGAAGCATAATGAAAAAAGGGATCTGAGTTTTGTGCATATTGTTCATTACCTTGACAAACATTTGCATAAGCCATTATTGATGATCCTTCTCCTGGTTCGTATCTATAATTCTGCACACTGTTACAGCCAGACTGGTTATGTTCTGATCCAAATTGATGACCAACTTCATGCGCTACATAATCGACCCATAATGTCGCAACCCCCATACTAGATGATGAAAACCCATTCCCTTTGTCGTTTCCGCAAACTACTTGAAGGCCCGCTAAACCATTTTCAGCTCCCCATAAAACCATGTGTCCAACATCGTAAGCATTAACACCAATAGCGTCGTTAAGTTTATTTGTTAAGTTGTCTGAGTCGTTATCCTGTTGTATTAATGCATTATCACTAACAAGAGAAAATTCTACTCCAAAATCTCTTAAATAAATTACATTAATCATATTAGTTCCTGCTGCTAAAGCATTTAATACATTTACAGGATTATATGGATTACCTCCAAATTGCAACCTATAGCTATTTGCTGCAAGTATTGCTAAACGATATGTTCTTTTAGTGGATGGTGATTTAGCAATATCTATATTTTTAATTTGTTTATTCAGTTTTGAAGCAATACTAGTGGTCATACAATTAAACACACTTGTAGCTGCATTTTTTTTAT